>CAIYOV010000533.1 GCA_903927935.1 uncultured Bacteroidota bacterium
AACAAATGTATTTAGACAGTATTAAATAATACCGCGAAACCGATGATGAAGAAACCGTTTATACTTTTTACCTGCCTGGTTGCTGCTTTGCTTTTCTCCTGCAACACGCCAACAACAAAAGCCGAAGAGGAACCAAACAAACTGGTCTTTCATTTCGAACTGGACAGCGCAGGAAACATTAAAGACGAAGAGGTAAAACAAAAGCTGATTAAACTGGCTAAAGACGTAGGCAAAAATGCCGACCGACTAACGCTCAATGCTTACAGCGAACAAACCGGCAGTGATGAAAGGAACCAGCAAATAGCCGCTGATATGTCGTATGCCGCCAAGCGCCTGATGCTGTTGAATGCCGAGCGGGCATATTATAATGTTGGCGTAAATGTGGTGGGCTACGGCAATCCGGTAAACCCCGCCAATCCATCCGATATTCAAAACCGCAGAATAGAGTTTACTTATTTAAAGTAGCGCACTGGCTGTTAAAGTCCCCTTTAGGAGATTTAGGGGTGAAACACCTTACCGAAAAACGAAATCATCTCCTTAAACGAAGCAGTATCTGCCGCTGCGTTGTAAGCAATTGGCATAGCGTATTTCTTTCCTTTAGCTGTAGCATCAGGATTGCTGAAAGCATGTGTAGCACCGGCATAACTTTTAAAAGTATAAGAAGCACCTATAGCATCCAGCTCTTTCTTAAACGCGGCTACTTCTTCGGGCTTTACAAACTGGTCTGCTTCACCATGGCAAACAAGGATATCTGCTTTAAGCGTTTTTTTATCTGCCGGCACACCCATCAAACTTCCGTGAAAACTCACTACTCCTTTTAAGTCTTCGCCCAACCGCGCCATGTTCAATACCATGCCACCGCCAAAGCAATAACCAATGGCAGCAATATTATTGGTATCGGCCTGGGGATAGGTTTTAATTTTTGCAAGAGCGGCATCAAATCTTGCTTTAGCTAACTGCGGGTCTTTATAAAAAGGTGTAGCTAATGCACCAGCTTCATCGGGCGTCTCGGCTGTTTTGCCGTTGCCATATAAATCTATTGCAAAGGCAAGGTAACCCAAGTCTGCCAGCTGCTTCGCCCGGTTTCTGGAATAATCATTCAGCCCCCACCATTCGTGCACTATCAATACAACAGGGCGTTTTGCGCTGGAGGAATCAATATAGGCCACAAAGCCATTCATGGTTACGGAACCACCGGTATAAGTAACGGTTTCTTCTTTTATGTTCATTTTTAAAGGCTGGGTTATTACAGATGCGTTCCCGGTATTCCCTTTACATGCAATTAGAGTAAGCGGAAGAAAAACAGAAAGTAGTTGCAGTAATTGGAAGGGTCGAACCATGGTTCACTATATTGATAAGACGGTAATTTATTAAAACAAAAAAAGACGATTGAACATGGAACTTATTGCACTTAAAAACACGATTAGCAGGTCTTTTATTCTTTCTATCTTATTCACATTTCAACACCAATCTGCTTTTTGAAAAAACAGGTACCTTCTGAAACCCTTGTCAGCACTGCGTTTCAGCGCTCTATTTATATTCTTTCCAAATTCGAATTTTAGGTAGAAATTTTATCACACATTTTTTGGATAATTAACCATGCAATTACATATTTGCCGCGAAATTTTACAATTCCATGACAATTCTCTTCTCCATGAAGTTTGAAAATAACCCGAGCCGATCTAAGAAATTTATCCTCCCCCTTTTAACTATCCTTTTAACCTTAGGATTTTTCTTTGCCAATGCAGAAGTTGACAAGGCACAGTGGGCTGATGGTAAGTCATTATTTAAAAGCAATTGTGCTGCCTGCCACAATCCTAAGGCCGATGGAACAGGTCCTGCACTTCAGGGTGTAACAGCGCGTTGGGAAGGTGCCGGTGATTTTAAAGGCAAAACCGGAAAGCAGTGGCTGCATACCTGGGTTAAAAACTACAACGATGCGGTAAGCGGAGGTTATAAATATGCGGTGGATATGGCGGGTAGCCGTCCTGCGGCAATGAATGTGTTTGCCACACTAAAAGATGAAGATATTGATAAGATACTATTATATGTAGAGAATCCGGACTTTGGAGCAGGTGCAGCAAAGGCGCCTGTAGCGGCTGATAATAGTGCTGCTAAACCGGAAGAGGGCGCGGGTGCAGCTTTATACATTTTTGTGTTCTTCCTTATATTATTAGTAGCCATTCTGATAGGCGTTACCAATAAGCTCGATAAAATAGTTGCTGATAAGAATGGAGAGCCCGTTGCAGCGAAAACACCTTTTTATAAGACCACTAACTTTAAAGTAGCCGTTCTTTTAGTGGCTATAGTTTATGGAGGGTATAAAACGGTAGATGTGGTTACTCACTTTGGCCGCCAGCAGGGTTACCAGCCAACGCAGCCAATTAAATTCTCACATGCGCTGCATGCCGGAACGCATAAAATTGATTGCCAATACTGTCACAGTACAGCTAACATAGGCAAAGCCTCTAATATTCCTTCTTTAAATACCTGTATGAACTGCCACAAGCAGGTAAGTAAAGGTCCTAAATACGGCACCGAAGAAATTGCAAAGATTTATGCAGCCGTGGGTTGGGATGCTTACAACAAAGCTTATGACTTAAGTAAAGCCAAGCCGGTTGAGTGGGTGCGTATCCATAATCTTCCTGACCATGTTTACTTCAACCACTCACAGCACGTAAATGCCGGAAAGGTAAAATGCCAGACCTGCCATGGAAACGTTCAGGATATGGAAGAAGTTTATCAGTATTCTCCGCTCTCTATGGGCTGGTGTATTAACTGCCACCGCAATACAGAGGTGCAGTTTGCTTCGAACAAATACTACGGAGCTTACGAAAAAATCCATGAAGACCTAAAGAACAAAAAGATTGACAAAGTAACCGTAGCAACTGTGGGCGGAACGGAATGTCAGCGTTGTCATTATTAAAACTGAAAGCTAAAGAGCTTAAGGAAAGTATAAGGGAGTAAATAGAATTAAACCAGAAACAAGAAACTCGAAACAAAGAATATGTCAGATAAAATCTACTGGAAAGGAATAGAAGAGAAAGAGCAGACCGAGGGCTTTCGTGCCAACGCTGAAAAGGAATTTCTTGACGAACTTCCGCTTTTAAGTTCTATCACCGAATCGGTAACTACCGCTAAGTCGAGCAGAAAAGACTTTTTGAAAATGCTTGGGTTCAGCACTACCGCAGCGGTAATTGCAGCAAGCTGCGAAATGCCTTTGCGCAAATCGATTCCTTATATCTGGAGACCGGAAGAAATTGTTCCAGGTGTTGCCAACTATTACGCTTCTACTTTCTATCAGGGTGGCGATTATGGTGCAGTATTGGTAAAAACACGCGAAGGTCGTCCTATTAAAATTGAAGCCAGAGATAAAAAGAATGCCCGTGTAACCAAAGGTAGTTCAAGTGCCCGTGCACAGGCTTCGGTATTGAGTTTGTATGATGGAGCACGTTTCCGCAATCCGAAAAAAGGAAAAGAAAACATCACCTGGGAAGTTGCGGACAAAGAAATAGGAGAGAAATTAAAAACTGCAGCTGCTTCAGGCAAAGTAGTATTGTTCTCTTCATCAGTTATTTCACCTTCTACTAAAGCGGTAATAGCTGAATTCGGCACATCGCTTGGTGCGGGAAAGTTTGAACATTTAGTATATGATGGAATTTCTTACTCAGGAATTTTAGATGCCAACGAAAAATCTTTCGGCAAGCGTCAGATTCCTTCTTACAATTTCAGCGCAGCAAAAGTAATTGTTGGTGTAGGGGCAGATTTCTTAGGAACCTGGCTTTCACCGGTTGAGTTCTCTGCTGACTATGCTGTTAACCGCAGAGTAAGCAAGGAAAAAACCGACATGAGTCGCCATATTCAGATTGAGTCGGTGCCTACCATCACGGGTTACAAAGCGGATACACGTATTTCGCAAAAGCCGTCAGAAATGCACGCTTCACTGGTTGATTTATATAATATAGTAACCGGTGCGGGTTCTTCGAAGAACGAAAAAATAAACAAGGCAGGTAAGGAATTGCTCGAAGCAAAAGGAGCTTCGCTGGTAGTTTGCGGCTCTAACAATACCGATGCGCAGTTGGTTGTAAATGCTATCAATAATGCATTGGGTAACTACGGAACAACTATTACCTGGGACAGGCCATATAATACTAAGCAGGGTTCTGATAAAGCTATCACTTCTTTGATTGAAGGTTTGAATGGCGGAAGTATTAAAGGTGTTCTATTCTATGAAACTAATCCGGTTTATAACTCACCGGTGAAAGGTTTGGCAGAAGCGTTAAAGAAAGCAGATGTATCTGTTTCTTTCGCCAACCGTGTTGATGAAACTTCAGTGGCTTGTAACTATATTCTTCCCGATAACCACTGGTTAGAAAGCTGGAACGATGCTGAACCTAAAGTGGGGATTCTGAATACTACTCAACCGGCTATTTCGAAATTATTCGATACCCGTCCGGTACAGGAAACTTTATTAAAGTGGGCTGGCAAAGAAGGTTCCTACTACGAGTTTATTAAAAAATACTGGGAAGGAAATATCTACAATAAACAATCAACTTACAACGGATTCTGGGCTTTTTGGGATAACGCGGTAGCTGATGGCGAAGTTGAATTACCGGCAAGCGGCACAGCTTCTTATAACGGAGCAGGAGTTTCTGAAGCGGTAGCAGCATTTGCTTCTGCCGGTTCTTCTTTGGGCGATGTGCAGGTTAGGTTCTACGAATCAATTGCTCTTGGTGATGGATACTGGGCAGATAACCCGTGGATGCAGGAGTTACCGGATCCGGTTTCGAAAGTGGCTTGGGATAATTACATTATTGCCAATCCGCGTTGGATGAACAAGAACGGTTATACTGTTGACCCGGACTTTAAAGCAAAAGAATATGCGGTTGCTAAACTTACTGTGAACGGACAATCGGTAGAATTGCCGGTGGTAGGAGTTCCAGGAACACCGGAGGGTGTTTTTGGTGTAGCCCTCGGTTACGGTCGCGATGTAGTAGCTCATGATGAATTAAAAACCGGAAAGAATGTTTTCCAAATGCTTTCGAAGAGTGGTGACAACTTCACCTTGGCTGCAAAAGCAACGATTGAAAAAACGGGAGCAGTTCAGAAAGTCGCTATCACACAAACTCACTTCAATATTACCATGAAGGATTTGGGTGGTGTGAAGACAAGAAAAACGGTAAAAGAAACTACGCTTAAAGAATACAAGAAAGACCAGCATGCAGGTAACGAAGACCGCAAAGAGATACTGGAAGAAATGGTAACTCTTTATTCAGAGCATGAATATCCGGGCCATCACTGGACAATGGTGATTGACCTGAATACCTGCACCGGTTGCGGAACTTGTGTCGTGGCTTGTAATGCCGAGAATAATGTACCGGTAGTAGGTAAAGATCAGGTTACCCGCAGCCGCGAAATGCATTGGATGCGTATTGATCGCTATTATACCGGTGAAGCAGATAATCCGGATGTGGTATTCCAGCCAATGCTTTGCCAGCACTGTGATAACGCACCTTGTGAAAACGTTTGTCCGGTGGCAGCAACCAACCACAGCAGCGAAGGTTTGAACCAGATGGCGTACAACCGTTGTATCGGAACGCGTTACTGTGCTAATAACTGTCCTTATAAAGTTAGAAGATTCAACTGGTACGATTATCAGCAGGCTGATGCTTTCGATAAGCAATACGGAACAAGCAACGATATGAATGTTGCCTCTGAAACACTTGGATTACATGAACCACTTACACGTATGGTGTTGAACCCGGATGTAACCGTTCGTTCACGTGGTGTAATGGAAAAATGTTCATTCTGTGTTCAGCGTTTACAAGGAGGTAAATTAGAGGCGAAGAAGGCAAATAGATTGTTGACGGATGCAGATGTGGTAACTGCTTGTCAGAATGCCTGCCCTACAAATGCCATCACTTTTGGTGATAGAAACAACAAGGAAAGTGCAGTGCTGAAACAATTTACAGACGAAAGAGCATTCGGAGTAATTGAAGAAATTCACACCATGCCAAACGTGCTTTACTTGACTCAGGTGCGCAATAGAGAAGAGGAGAAGAAATATGAAGTGATTGATTACTATCACGAGAAAGCATAAACGAAACAGAATACTGATTAACTAATTTAACTGATTAATTTTTTTCAAATGCACGCATACGAATCAGAATTCCGGGAGCCGCTCATTAATGGGATGGATAAGAACTATACCAAAATCACTGATGATTTGGTTGCTCCGGTAGAAAGAAACTCAACCCTGTGGTGGATTGCCATATTGCTCACCGGGGCAGGCGCTCTGTTCTTTGTTTTCTGTTTAGCATGGACCGTTTGGTTCGGAATAGGAACATGGGGATTAAACAAAACAATTGGCTGGGCATGGGATATCACCAACTTCGTTTGGTGGATAGGTATCGGTCACGCAGGAACACTGATTTCAGCGATTCTATTATTGTTTCGTCAGCGTTACAGAACCGGTATCAACCGTGCTGCAGAAGCAATGACGATCTTCGCGGTAATTTGTGCGGGTATGTTTCCTATCTTCCACATGGGTCGTGTTTGGGATGCAGGCTTTATCTTCCCGCTTCCAAATACAAGAGGACCTCTTTGGGTAAACTTCAACTCTCCGCTTCTTTGGGATGTATTTGCGATATCGACTTACTTCTCTGTTTCATTATTGTTCTGGTATTCGGGCCTAATGCCTGATTTCGGAACTGTGCGCGACCGTGCAAAAGGTAAATGGAGAAAATATATCTACAATCTTCTATCATTTGGCTGGCAAGGTTCTGCGAAACAATGGCAGCGTTTTGAATCGCTTTCGCTTGTGTTAGCAGGTCTTTCTACTCCCTTAGTGCTTTCAGTTCACACGATAGTATCCTTTGACTTCGCAACTTCAGTTATTCCGGGATGGCATACTACTATCTTCCCGCCATACTTCGTTGCCGGTGCTATCTTCTCCGGTTTCGCTATGGTGGAAACACTGATGTTGATTTCAAGAAAATTATTCAACCTTGAAGATTACATCACTATCAACCACATTGAGTCGATGAACAAGATTATCGTTCTTACCGGTTCAATAGTAGGTATTGCTTACTTAACTGAGTTGTTTATTGCCTGGTATTCAGGATTCCTGTATGAGCAGTTTGCATTTTATAATCGTATTCTCGGTAAATACTTCTGGGCTTATATTATCATGATGAGTTGCAATGTTATTTCTCCGCAGTTCTACTGGTTCAAATCGTTGCGCAGAAACCTTTGGGTAACTTTTATTCTTTCAATTTTCGTGAATATAGGAATGTGGTTTGAGCGTTTTGTAATTATCGTTACCTCATTGGCCGATGATTATCTTCCATCCAGTTGGGCATATTTCTCACCTACTTGGGTTGACATAGGAATTTACACCGGTTCAATCTCTGTGTTCCTCTTCCTGTTTTTATTATTCTCACGTTTCTTCCCAACTATTGCTATTGCAGAGGTAAAAGCAATTTTCAGAATATCATCTGAAGTTGCAAAGGCAGAAAGAGCAAAAGCGGAAAATGCAAAACATGGAGGATTTGTTGGATTGCAGACAGTTGGTCCGTTAGATAAAGATTCAAAAGGTAATTAATAATTAAGAAACAGTAATTCAATATACATGGAAAGCACACCAAATAAATTTGTTGTCGGTCTTTGGGATCATGAAGAAGTTTATCTTCATGCCATTGAACATATCCGCGCAAAAGGAATCGAGATTTACGATAGTTTAACTCCGTTTCCGGTTCACGGATTGGAAGATGCTCTTGGTTATAAAGAGAGCCGCTTACACACTGCCGGTTTTTTCTTCGGGGCAACCGGTTTGACTTTGGCACTTACTTTCATGACCTGGGTAATGACTACCAACTATCCTATCAACTTCGGGGGTAAACCAAACTGGCCGGTTCCTTCTTTTATTCCTATCACTTTTGAGTTAACGGTTCTTTTCTCTGCATGGGGAATGACACTTACTTATTTAGTGCGTAATAAATTATGGCCGGGAAGAGTTCCTAGAATTTACGACAAGAGAACTACTGATGACCGTTTAGCTCTTGTATTTGATGCAGAGAAACTTTCTGCCGATCAAATCAGCGACATAAAAAGTTTATGCACCAAAGAAGGTGCTGTAGAAGTGAAAGACAAAGTATTTGCAGAGAACGAAGGATTATAAAAAGATATTTTAAGCAAGATGAAGAATCAAATTATCAGATTATTACCGGTGGTTGCAGC
>CAIYOV010000534.1 GCA_903927935.1 uncultured Bacteroidota bacterium
CTTCTCTCACTTCTTTATCTCAGCTTTTTCAACTACCTTATTTATCGATTTAAGAAATTTCAATTTAGGAATTTTAAACCGATCGTTACGCATCTTCTCTTTAACTTAAAATTTGTAGTCGGCATTTTCATCTGGCTCATTTATACTTTCTATTATACAGATGTGCAAAATAATGACGTTCATAAATTCTATAATGATGCCTTGGTTCTTAACCGTTCAGCCACAGAACATCCTATTGCGTTTGTTGAATTAATGGAAGGACAGGAAGATGATATAACCCTGTTGTATACTACCGAAATGAAAAACTGGAAGCGCAATTTTGATGAAGCACCTTTCAACGAAAATCATACCATTATCAAATTGAATGCGCTGCTGATGTTTATTTCCTTTAAAATATATTTCGTGCACATTCTGGTTTTCTGTTTCATTTCTTTAATGGGTTGGGTGTTACTTACCAATTCGATTTTGAGTTTTGCCGATTTGCGAAATTCCATACTCGCACTTCCGGTTTTATTTCTCCCATCTGTTTTATTTTGGACCAGTGGTATAACGAAGGAACCTTTGCTAGTGTTGGGATTAGGATTAGCTATCTCAGGAATTTTGGATTTGAGATTTTCGATTTTGGATTTAAAAACCATTGCAAAAATTACCCTCGGCTTCCTAATTATTCTCTTCACCAAATTTTTTGTAATTGCTTGTTTGTTTCCTGCGCTTGTAGCTTTTCTCCTTTTCAAACAGAATGAGAGGCCGGTATTCATATTGCTTAAATATTTATCAGTAACAGTGTTGCTGTTGTTTGTTGTAATCAACATTCATTATCTCATTCCACGAATCAACTTACGGCAAATGCTTCTGAACAAACAAATACATTCAGTAAAAGAAGCAGAGTATTTTAAGGCAGGCAGCAGAATTGAAATTCCGTTAATAACATCCGATGCAGTTTCTGTTATTAAAACAATACCGTTAGGAATCTGGAACACACTTTTTCGGCCTTATATATCAGAAACAAAAAATGTAATGATGCTGGCAAGCGCAGTAGAAATTTTTATTTTCATTACGTTCCTTATCATGTTTATCTTTTCTACTAATTGGCGGAATCCCCAAAACCTAAATCTCTTTTTATTTCTTCTGAGTTTTTCGCTGGCGTATTTTGCCCTCGTGGGAATATGTACTCCCGTTCTTGGAAACTTGGTCCGCTACAAAACTCCTCTTCTGCCGTTGTTCATGTATTCATTCATCATTAAAACAAATCCGAAAGCTGTGGCAGATAGTTTGAGTTTTGTATTAAGGAAATAGTTGCCTTGTCTTCTTTACAATACCTATGTGCAAATCGTTTTCTGAAATAACAGTTCTTTCTTTCCAATTTAGCTTGCGAAATGTGGAAAAACTTCCTGAAGAAAATCTCAAAAATGCCATGGTGGATGACGAACCCATTCTTTATTACAGCTATTGCATTTTCTGTCTGGATGATTTTTTTTGATCAGAGCAATCTTATAACACAATACCACAAGCAATGTGAATTATCGGATTTGCTGGAGAAGAGAAAGTTCTATCACAACCAGATAAAGGAAACCGACAAAGCTTATGCAGAACTTACAACAAATCAAGCTACACAGGAAAAATTTGCCCGTGAACACTACTGGATGAAACGCGATAATGAAGATGTTTTTGTAATCGTTACCAAATAATTATCCTATTCGCTCCACTACTTTTTGAATAAATGGTGATTTGCGAAGGAGGTAAATAACTATTTTGTTTAATACACTCAAAGGAAATGATAATACCCTTTCAAAGTCAACAAACAATATCACGCGTATTTCATCAGAGTCGTTCCAGGCTTCGTGTAAAAATGAATCATCAAATACCAAACTCTTTCCTTCTTGCCAATTTCGGATTTCATCTTCTATCCTAATTCCGCATTTTTCGTATTCTCTCGGAACTAATAAGGCTAAATGATAGCGAAGCACTCCCTTATATGGTCCTCTATGCTCGGTTAATCGGGTATGAGGTTCTAAAATTGAAAAGAACACAGTTAAAACTCCAGGGATATTTTGAATGCTGCGGGTGGTTGCCGGGCAAACCGAACAGTTCTTCTCAATCTTTTCACCATAAGCGAAGAGGAAAAAGGACTTCCATTTATTGCCTCTCACAATTCTTGCCTGCTCGTGCGATAAATTTTTAAGCTCCGGAATTTGACCATACTTATTCAACAGGTTTAATAATTCACCTTTAATGGGAATAAAATCTTTCTCAATTTTCTTTATCCATTCAAATGATTCCGGTTCAAAAAATTTGCCCTTAGTACTTCTTGAAATCAAAAATTCAACTATTGCTATTAGCAATAACCCGGCTTTGGCTGTCGCACTGTAATAAAGAGATTTGGAATCAGTATTTGCCATTTTTGGATTTAAAGATGAAAAATATGATTTAGTTTGTGACAATAATGAGCAGTATACTTTCGCTTACACCTACAGACTTTCCAGATTATGAGTTAATTGACTGTGGCAATTTTCTGAAACTGGAACGTTTTGGTAGTCTCATAACCATCCGCCCTGAACCGCAGGCGGTTTGGGATACAAGTATGAACACAATAGAATGGGAAAAACGAGCACATGTAAAATTTGTTCCTAAATCCTCTTCGAGTGGCGACTGGCAGAAATTGAAAAGTGCGAACGACCGGTGGAATATTAAATGTAAAGTTGGAAATCCGAAGTCCGAAAACAGAAGTGAAATTCAATTCAGATTAGGCCTAACCTCTTTCAAACACGTTGGGGTTTTTCCCGAACAGGCAGTTAACTGGAATTACATATATAATTCAGTTAAGCAATTGAAAACCAAAGAGCCGAAATTTTTAAACCTGTTTGCTTATACGGGAGGCGCATCGCTGGCAGCAAGAGCAGCCGGGGCTGACACAACGCATCTGGATTCGATTAAACAGGTAGTTACCTGGGCAAAAGAAAATATGGAGTTGAGCAAACTCAATAACATCCGCTGGTTAGTAGAGGATGCGTTGAAATTTGTAAAGCGTGAAGTAAAACGTGGTAATAAATATCATGGAATTATCCTTGATCCTCCTGCATTCGGCCATGGACCGGATGGAGAGAAATGGAAACTGGAAGACAACATTAACGAGATGATGAAAAATGTTTTGCAACTGCTTAACCAGGACGAACACTTTTTAATACTTAATGCGTACTCACTTGGTTTCTCTTCATTGATATTAGAGAACTTAGCGCAACAAAACCATAAAGCAGAAAATTTAGAAATAGGCGAGTTGTATCTTGAAGATAATTTTAAAAAGAAGCTTCCACTAGGAGCATTCGCTCGGTTCCGGAAAGCTAAATAAGCAATTATTCCACGAGCGCGTCAATCATCTTTCCCAATAAACGACTTAATTCTTTAGCCTCCTCTTCTTTCAAAAGCTTGGTAGGCGCGTATGTTTTTTCATCTTGTGTATCAATCTCGGCCAGTACATCTAATCCTTTTTTCGTAATCAACACA
>CAIYOV010000535.1 GCA_903927935.1 uncultured Bacteroidota bacterium
ATACCTGAACCCCAACAAAACAAAACGTAGTCCCGAAAGCGGTAACTCTTTTCATCTTCATTAGCTGAATATCTTTTATTTACCTTATTTACTGCCCAACATAAGCCACATGGTAAATTATCTACGCTAACAATTTCAATACTATCAACCGATTGTTGCCCCTGAAAATTAAAACCAGAGAACATAGAAAACTGCATAGCTTGGTTATAAGCGGTTCCCTTAATTGCACATGGAACCGTATTCGGGTCTTGAAAACCACCTCCTGAAGGACCTCCGGTTGGAGAACAGGCGCTTGGTCCGTTGTTGCCACAAGCCTGAGCACTCACCTGCATCATAAATGCAGATGCAGAAATAATACATAATGTAAAGAATAATTTTTTCATTTTTTGTTTTTAGTTTTAAAAATAGCGAATGTTTCGCAAGCGCAAAACAAAAAAGTCCTCCCATATATGGGAGGACTTTTTTGTTAAAGTTTTCAACAGCAATTATTCAGAAATAACTACGCGCTTGGTAGCCACTGACTTACCATCGCTCAACGAGTAGAAATAAACTCCTGCCGGAAGATTATTCTTTTCAATAGTAGAAGTGTTTTCGCCCATTCTAACTTCGATAGATTTTCTGGAAACTTCACTTCCAATCATGTTAGTCAATCTTTCAGTCATAAATTCCGCTTTGTCTGAGTAGAAAGAAACAACAGCTCTGTTATTGAAAGGATTAGGAACAACACTCAAAGAATTGATGTTCGCTGAAGGATCGTTAAATCCATTTCCGCAAACTGCAGCTGGGCCATAAGGAACAAATATGTTAGTGTTAGCTGTTTGTCCTGTAGTATCAAGTGGTGTATCAGCAACTCCTGCATTTTTGCATCTTACGTAGTAGTATAAACCTGCAGCACCTGCATCTGTTTGAATTGGAACTCCGATGTTAGCAGTTACAAGAATTTTTAATCTGTATTGACCCGGAGCTGAACAAGGTGTTCCATTAATTCTAATGCAACCATCTACCATGTGGCCCCAAGTATTATTAGCTACGTTTGTTGCCCAGCAAACTCCTGCAGGGGCATTTCCGATTGAATCAAGTTTCAATGACTGAACCGTTAAAAGTTGACCCCCAAAACGAATAGTATCAAAATTCTGAAATTGAATAACAGTAGTGGAAACAACTCCGTTCACCATTGGTGGTAAGCTATCAGAAAGTGGAGCTAAACCTGGCTTTGTCAACAAGCCTGAAGGAGTACATTGACTTGGTCCTGACCCTGCACCAGTATTACCGCAATACTGAGCGTTTGAGTTAAGATACAAAAGGCAAAAAGAGAATAGTGTAAAAATTACTTTTTTCATGTGTTATTGTTTTTAGTTTAATGTAATGATACAAATATAAATAATCAATTGGGTTATACCCAAAACTTATTCACAAATTTTAAAGGCAAGGTGGTTGTTTTACTGAACAACCACCTTGCTGTTATGGCTTCCATTATTAGTTTCAATAGTAACCACATAAACTCCTTTGCTTAATTCGCTCAGGTCAATCTCTTCGTTAAAGGCTCCGTTGAAATTCTCAATCTTTCTTTCAGATATACTTTGACCGATTGTATTTGAAATAACCAGGCGTATATCCTGTGTTTCATCGGTAGTAAAAGTTACCTTGAATTTACCGTTGTTCGGATTCGGATAAACGCTTACATCATAAATGGAATGGTCAACCATATCGTTAATACCTGAAACTATAGAATCAGGCCCTGCAGATGTACGACATAATGGAAAGTTGATATTGTAAACCTCAGCACTGTATTGTCCTCCACCAAGGTATGGAAGGAACTTACCATTCTGACCCACCACTAAGTTTCCGTTAAAATACCAATCAACTGCAAAACCGCTTGAAGGAAACGGAGTAACAAATTCTGATGTTCCGTTAAAGATAATATTTACTGATGATGGTGCTGCCGAACCTACCGCAATAGCATAAGGTGCCGACCATTCAGCACAGCCCGTAACCACGTTTGTGATTTTTACTTTGTAATCACCCGATGTTTTTACCACCAAAAAAGAATCGGTAGTAGAAAATTCAGTGGTGTCGTTCTTGTACCAGTTAAATCCATATCCCGGAACTGATTGGGAAAGTATAAGGATTGTTGAGTCTCCATTACAAATGCTATCGTGCGATGCCATCAATACCGGAACCGGTGGGTGAGGGAATACAATAACGTCAACTTTTTCAGTTAAACTTGAAGTAGCTACTGTATCAAAAGTAACCGATACACTAGAGTTAGAAGTAACATCATAAACCTGGTTAGGAATAGCCGGAGTTATATAATGCGAGCCACAATTATCATCCTGAGAACCCAGCGGGTTAGAATGTTGCGGAGGACCGGTATCTTCGTCCCATACCTGAATTTCAACAGCATCAGCGCAATTATTTTCGGGAATTACCAACCCGAGGTTAGTCCATGTAACCGAATGTACATCACTGCCTGAATTTGCTGTGTTATTAAACCCAAGTGAAGGAATAATCACATAAGGATCAGGATTAGATCCGCCAGTTAATTCCTCAATATCACCTGTATATCCACCGGTAATAGTTGCGGTAACATTTTTAATGCGATAAGTATAAAATGTAGTAGTTAATGAAAGAGCAAAAGTATCAGGCGTAGTATAGTTTACAACACCGGGAGTTTTAGCGTGAGAAGTTACTCCGGTTCCATAATCCCACGAATAAGAAATAAGATTTGCGCAATGCGTGTTTGTTAAGGTAGCATTTAAGTTAACTGAAATCGAATCACATGCTTTCAGCACACATGGTCCGTTGCCGATTGAAAACGATTGCGGACATTCTGAAGAGCCAGGATAAATAACAATCGTATCGCGGTAAGTCTGCGCTTGCCCGTTTACCGCTACGTTACCTATCGGAGTGCCAATCGCTACAACATCGGCCAACAGGTTTACTATTACATAATAAGTACCGGGAGCTACTGGTGTTCCGCAAAAATGAACACAGCCGCTTGTATCGCCACCCCAAACATCATAATATCCATTCGTATGATTTGCAGTTGCACTTACACCGGTAGGTAAACCTTGTATACCAACAATTGTAAGATGGTGAAGTTCAACATGGTTACAACCTGAACATTGCGCCAGTGTAGTCGGGTCGTTAAGAATTTTTGGGGCATAAAAAGAAATGACCGCATCGTAAGGTTGTCCGGCTGTATCATCAGGTGCCTGATTACATAAACCACCCGCAGGTTTTTGTGCAGAACAACTTACCGGAGTACATTGTGTGCATTGCGCAATCAAATGTTCTGAAGCCGCAGAAAGCAGAACAAAAGTTAGGAGTAATAATTTTTTCATTACAATTTTTTGGTTTTAAAAGCGGTAAATATATAGAAGTAAAATTAACGGTATAGGTTGGATGTAAAACCATCAAATAACTATAATAAGACGCATTCAGGATGCAAACAAAAAATTACTCGGCTATTTCATCGTAAACTATTCTCGAAACCCTTTTTTTCTATCTTGCGCGCCTCAAAAAAATGGAATGAATAAACTCTTCTCCGCAGTTCTACTATTGATTACAATAAGTGTGTTTTCGCAAAACCCAAAGGGCACTGAAAAAGGTTCTGTAAAAGGATTTGTTTACGACAAGGCTAATGGCGAGGGTATTCCGTTTTCAACTGTTAAAGTAGAAGGAACAGAATTTGGCGCTGCGACTGATGATCAGGGATTTTTCTTTATTCCGAATCTGGTAACAGGTAGTTACAAGCTCAATATTAATTATGTAGGATACGAGCCTCAAACAGTAGATATTGAAATCAAGAAAAATCAAACCATTAACCTCAAGCTTTTTCTTTCTACTAAAAGTGTAGAATTAAAAGATGTTGAGATTAGTGCTGAAAGGCAACAGCGCATGACTGAAAGCCGTGTATCTGTTACATCTATTACTCCAATGGAAATGCGCAGAATGCCTACTATTGGTGGAGAAGCTGACATTGCACAATACTTACAGGTTCTTCCGGGGGTTATTTCAACCGGTGACCAGGGCGGACAGGTGGTGATTAGAGGAGGAACACCTATTCAAACCAAGTTTTTGCTGGACGGCATTACCATTTACAATCCGTTTCATTCTATTGGTTTGTTTTCGGTTTACGAAACAGACATTATTAAAAATGTGGATGTTTACACCGGTGGTTTCCCTTCGCAGTATGGCGGAAGAATTTCAGCTGTGGTAGATGTAACAACCCGCGATGGCAACCGGAAGAAGTTTAGCGGCAAGGTAAGTGCCAGTCCTTTTATGGCTCATGCACTTTTAGAAATACCAGTGGTTAAATTAAAGGAAGGAAGAAACACCAGTGCTTCACTCATTCTCAATACCAAAGTTTCTTACCTCGACCGTACTTCAAAAGCATTGTATCCATACGCGAACAGTAACGGTGGATTGCCTTATGCCTTCTACGACTTTTATGGAAAGTTTTCGGTGAATGCTGGACTTGGAAATAAATTCAGCATTACCGGTTTCAATTTTCGCGACAACACTAATTATGATGTCGCAAAATACCAGTGGAATACTTTTGGCATCGGGGCTAATTTCTTAGCCGTTCCCAAAAACTCTAACCTGTATTTCAACACTCACATTAGTTATTCGCAATACTCTATTCAATTGACTGAGAAAGACGGTGCACCCCGTAAAAGTTCTATCGGTGGTTTTGATATAGGAATGGATTTCAGCTATTACATCAAGAACGGTGAGTTGAAATACGGTTTGGATGTAGAGGGAAACAAAACCGATTTTTCATTTACCAATCAGTACGGGCAGAAAGTTGACCAGAACCAGAACACTACCGACCTGAGTGCTTACGTAATGATGCACAAATACATTAAGAAGTTTGTGGTAGAAGCAGGTGCACGTTTTCAATACTATGGCAACATCGGAGGTATTTCTCCTGAGCCGCGATTGAGCATGAAGTACAACATTACCGACATGGTGCGCCTGAAATTTGCCACCGGTATGTATTCGCAAAACTATATTAGCACCAAAAGCGACCGCGATGTGGTGAACCTGTTTACCGGTTTTTTAACCGGCCCTGAGGAATCTGCCAAAGATGCTTCGGGAAAAACCTACGATAAAATACACAACTTCCAGCGCTCAGTGCATGCCATTTTAGGTTTGGAATTAGACCTTCCTAAAAATGTAACCGTAAACATTGAGCCTTATTATAAATACTTCTGGCATCTGTTCAACATTAACCGGTTCAAGCAATTTACGAGCGACCCTGATTTCTTAATTGAAAAAGGTGATGCTTACGGATTGGATGTAATGGCAAAGTGGCAGTTTAAAGGTGTTTTTCTATATGCCACCTACTCGCTAGGATATACACACCGCAACGATGGCGAACAGATTTATGCTCCTCACTTCGACCGCAGACATAACGTGAACCTGATTGCTACTTACACCTTTGGCAAAAAACGCGATTGGGAAGTAAGCGCACGCTGGAATCTGGGCAGCGGATTTCCATTTACCAAAACACAGGGCTTCTACGAAAACAATCCTTTTGCTAACGGTATTAATACCAACGTTACCGGCACTAACGGAAACCTTGGAATACTTTACGATTCAAAAATTAACGGAGGACGCCTGCCTTATTACCACCGCTTAGATATGGGCATAAAAAAGATTTTCAATATAAAGGACATATTGAAAATTGAAATCAACCTGAGTGTATCTAACGTTTACAACCGTCAGAACATTTTCTACTTTGACCGTGTCAGCTTTAAGCGCGTTAACCAGTTACCGGTATTGCCAAGTTTGGCGGTTAGCTTTGCGTTTTAAGGTTTTGCTGATTACTGACTTAAACTACCTTAGTTGTTTACGATAGGGCGGAAATAAATATATTTCTGTAACCTTTACAATTTTACAAACCGGTGAACAGTCCCATTAATTTTCAGAAGATAAATTCCTGATGTTAAAGTTTCTGTATTCACTCTTGTGGTTTCGGATACTATGCCTGTTTCAGAAATTTTATGTCCGGCTATATCATATAGCTGCACCCTATTATTTTCAAACGGTACTTGGTAACCGGCAACAGTCAATTCATTTTTTACCGGATCAGGATAAATACTGAAATTATTCTCACCCGGTTCGATGATGTCAGTTACTCCATGAATAAAAACCGTTTGTGAAGAAGTATCTGTGTTTGCGCAGTTATCAAAAACAATTAAGCTAGCCGAATATGTACCTGTATCGGCATAAGTATGGGTGCCGCTTCCTATGCTAGAAACACCATCTCCGAAACTCCATTGATAAGAACTGAAGTTTTGCGAAAGGTTGCTGAACGAAAACGTTTTGGTCGTCTCGTTACCCGTGTAAGTAAAAATTGATTTTGGCATAAATGAACCTATGTTCCAGTTTTCGAGCGAATCGAATACAGTGTGATAGGCAATGTTCTGCAGGTGGTCATTAGTGGTTTGGGCAGAAATAGGCGAGTAAGTGATGCCCAACGGTGACTTTTGGAAAATGGTTCCATAAAATACACAAGCAGTCAGATAACTTCCTGCTACAGTAGGGTGAGAGTTATCGGATTGCCACAGATTAATAAGTGTATCGGTATGCCAACTTGCATACCAAGCCATTCCGGCAGGCGAAACCAATGCGTTATTGTCAGCGGCCATTTGCAGGTAACTTTCGCGCAAACGTGAAGCCACACCTTCAAAGGTGCAGAGGATGGGATAGCCCGCACAGTTACCCTGATCGCCATATTTTTTACCCCAGGTCATATAAAAAACTGATTGGGTGCAGGGATTGTTATCGTGAATTAAACTATCAAGCTTTTGAGCATACGGGTAGGTTTGTGCAGCGACTTGCGATGGCGGAAACGAGGGCTCCTGACTTTGGGCTTGCAACACTACATAATCCCATTTTTGTGAATAAATTTTCTGTATACTGGTGGCATCTGAAGAATGTTGCTGAAACGTATAGCCGCCCGGAGTGTTTGAATCATAAATTATTGAATCGCCTGCACTTAATGCCAGGTCATGAAACATAGCGGGCAGATTGTTGACCGAAGTATAACTGTTACCTAACCACAAAATTTTTGTTTGCTGTGCGGGTAAATTGAAAAAACCGAGAAGGGAAATAAAGAGGAAAAGTTTTTTCATGCAGTATTTTTGTGTAAAAATAAAAAATGGTAAAGGTTTGCCTGCGTAATTCTTGTTTTAGGCATTGCTCAATTATAGCTTAGTGTAAGTAGTGTCTGTTTAGTATTTTATCAGATTGGTATGTATAATTTGGACTACAAAATCTCCTCTTTAACTATCCCTCATTTTCATCGATTATTTTATAACTAATTACTAAATAATAATTTAACTTACCTCAACTATAAAAATTCTTGGTCGCACTTATAATCATAAGTTAAGACAAACATGATTATATCCACGAGCACTTATAATCGTAAGTAAGTGTAAACATGATTATAACTACGAGCACATATTATCATAAGTGAAGGCGAACATGATTATATCCACGAGCACTTATAATCATAAGTGAGGGCAAACATGATCATAACTTCACGCACTTATTATCATAACTGAAAGCAAATATGATTAAGTACATGGGTACTTATTATCATAAGTAAGGGTAAACATGATAATACCCAAAGGTACTTATTATCGTAAGCGAAGTTGAATATGATTACAAGCAAGATTAGTTTTAATCCCAACTTTGTTAAAAGACACCCTTTGATACAAATACCTGAACTAACTCCGTATAAATACAAAAAGCCCTTACGGGCTTTCTGCATAATTAAGGGATGTGTTTTGTTATAAGAAGTTTACGCCTTTAATACCTTTTTTACCGGCTACATCCACTAATTTAAAGCCGAGGGTTATTTCGTGGGTCATTAATCCTTTGGTGGTACGTGCCAGTTTAGATATTCCAAAATCGTAGCTGTAGTTAATCAGGAAGAATTTTTGTTCGTAACCCACCTGTGCCACAATAGCATCCTTTTCTTTAAACCAGCTCCCTACCACTAATTTGCCTTTCATTTCGCCAAACTTATAAGCAACCAAAAGCCCTCCGGTAAACTGTTTAAATCGTCCTTGAAGGTTATATAAAACAACCGGTGTAACATCTACCTTGGTGCCTATAATTTTTACCCCCGCCTGAAAGTTGAAACGTGCCGGCAGAGTTCCCCTTCCGCCAATCAGCGAAAGGTTAGGCTGGTTCACATGATAGCCTGCAAGACCTGCAAATGCCTGTAGCTTTCCACTCTCGGGTGTAAAGTGCCACATAAAACCAAGACCAACATCCGGTGCGCCTTTGCTGAGGTTCAGACTTTCGTTGTTCGGGTTAGTAGCATTGTAAGCGCCCAGCTGGTATTGCTCATCAAATGTCTGGTGTAGCACATCGAGCGCATAACGGATATAACCAACATTAAGTGCCGCATATAAAGTGTTAGACGAATTCAGTTTCAGTCCATAGCCCACCGAAAGCGTAGCGTTAATGCGGTTAAAGCCACCCGATTTATCATCGGTTACATTAATACCGAAATCTAAACGCGACCGCCCCTCTACCTTTCTGGTGGTATCGCTTTTTGCTCCACCGGTTTTTAAGAAAAGCGGATAAATAAGCGATGCGGTGTAGGTGGAATAACCCTTGTCAATACTCGCCCACTGGTTGCGGTAGTTTATGTTTATTCTGAAATCGTTGGTCAAACCCATCATAGCAGGATTCAGCGCTAACTGATTGCTAAGCGGCTGCGAAAAACGCGTGTCCTGTGCCTGTATATTACCTGTCAGCAACAAAACCAACAGAAAGCAAACCGATATTTTAATTGTATTTTTCATTTGAATAGAATTATAGTGGTTAACTAATGTGGTTTGTTATTTAACTAAGTTTACAAGACCCTTCGAATCTACCTTGGTGCCATCGTTCAGCACCCCGGCCAACCTCCAAACATAGGCATCCGGTGGTGTATCATCACCCGTCAGTTTGCTGGTTCCATCCCATCCCTCATTAATATTATGCGACAGGAAGAGCAACTCGCCATAACGGTTGTAAATAGAGAACTCAAACGTGTGGAAACCTCCCCCTCTCACATACAGCACATCGTTGTGTCCGTTACCGTCAGGTGTAAAGGCCGATGGAATCCACCAAGGCTGGGCAAAATCAATCACTGTAATATTCACTGTATCTGTATTCTGACATCCGAATAAATCGGTTACTGTTAATACATAATCTGTAGTTCTGTCAGGGCTTGCCACCGGATTAAACAGGTTGGCATTGCTCAGTCCCGTAATTGGTGTCCAGTAATACTGCACCCCTCCGGTTCCAATCAACTGAACAGAGCCGCCTTGTGTAATAGTATCGTCCAAACCGGCATTGGCATGCGGCAGCGGATGAACCGTAACTGTTACATTATCCGATATAGGAGTACAACCTGTTGTATCGGTAACTACCAAAGTGTAAGTAGTGGTTTGAGTAGGTTTTGCTACCGGATTAGAAATAATAACGCTATTCAATCCTGTAGCAGGTGTCCAATTATAGAACTGTCCCTCAATAAACCCTGCCCCAATCTGAACACTATCATTCAAACAAATCTCCACATCCGGCCCTGCATCAGCACTCAATGGAGGAAGCATTGTAACCGTTACAAAATCTGTATTCTGGCAACCTGTTCCGGCAGAAGTTACCGTTACACTGTAAGTAGTAACTGCAGCGGTTGGGCTTGCTGTCGGGTGCTGTGCAAAAGGATTATCCAGCGTATTAGAAGGAAACCAATTATAAGTGCTTCCTGATGTTGTAGAATCAGCACCAAGCGTAACATTTCTGTTAGCGCAGATAGTAGTATCAGCACCGGCCTGTGCGTAAGGAAGTGGATTCACATCAATGTTTTGCGTGGAGGTTAGCGTACAGTTAGCATCCGAAATAGTGAACGTAACTGTCTTCGTTCCTGACGAAGAATACAGCACACCGCTTGGATTTTCTGAAGAAGAGAATACGGGTGTGGCATCCTGTCCCAAATCCCATGCAAACGACCAGTTACCTCCCGAACTTCCTGTATTCGTAAAGTTGATTGGTGAACGCGCGCATTGCGGAGCATTCGAAGTAAAGGTTGCTGTTGGTGTTTGGAAGATATTGATAGTACTCGTAGCAGTAACCGAACAGTTCGTAGCAACATTCGAAATAGTCAGTGTTATTGTTTTAATTCCTGAAGTAGAATAAATAACTCCCGAAGGATTCTCTACAATGTCGGTAGCAGGTGATGCTCCGTTACCAAAGTTCCATGCCCAGCTTACACCACCGGTTGTTCCGGTATTGGTAAAGTTAACCGGTAAGCCGGTGCACTGTGGTGCCGTAGAAGTAAAGTTAGCCACTGGTGTTTCGTTGATGTCAATTGTCTGTGTAGATGTTTGCGTACAATTTTGATCTGAGATAGTAAAGGTTACCGTTTTAGTTCCTGCTGAAGTATAGAACACACCTACCGGATTTTGCCCCGAAGAAGTAGCCGGTGAAGCACCAGGTCCGAAGTTCCATGCATAAGACCAGTTACCTCCGTTACTGCCGGTATTGGTAAAGTCAATTCCTACACCTGCACACTGCGGAGCATTCGAAGTAAAGCTGGCAGTAGGTGTTTGGTGAATATTGATTGTAGTAGTTACCGTTACAGAACATCCCGAGCCTGCATCCGTAGTGGTAAGCGTCACATTTTTAGTTCCTGCTGTTGAATAGGAAACTCCGGTAGGATTTTCATCCGTACTCGTAGGAGGTGTTGCTCCGCTACCAAAGTTCCATCCCCACGTTACACCTGTACTCGTTCCGGTGTTAGTGAAACTAATAGGTAAGCCGGTGCATTCCGGTGCAGTTGAAGTAAATCCTACAGTTGGAGTCGGCTGTATAGTAATGTTCTGTGTTGAAGTTTGCGTACAGTGCTGGTCGGCAATTGTAAACGTCACAACCTTAACTCCCGATGTGCTGTACATTACACCGGTTGGGTTTTCTGCCGATGAAACTGCAGGAATGGCATTCGCTCCTAAGTTCCATGAGTAAGACCAGTTACCACCTGTGCTGCCGGTATTGGTAAAGTTAATACCGATAGTAGAACACTGCGGTGCGTTTGAAGTAAACGTGGCAGTAGGCGTTTGGTGAATTGTAATGGTATTTGAAGCAATTACAGAACATCCCGAAGTTGTATCGGTAGCCGTGAGTGTAATTGTTTTAGTTCCTGATGTAGAGTAAACTACTCCTGCCGGATTTTGAACCGCATCTGTAGCTGGTGTTGCTCCCGCGCCAAAATCCCATGCCCATGATACATTGTTAGTTGTTCCTGTGCTGGTAAAATCAACGCCAAGCCCTGTGCACTGTGGTGCAGTGGATGTAAATGCAGCAGTTGGAGTGGCATTAATAGTAATTGGCTGAGTCGATGTTTGTGTGCAGTGCTGATCAGAAATTGTAAACGTAACTGTTTTGGTTCCTGAGGTAGCATACAAAATACCCGAAGGATTTTCAGCCGAAGAGAATACAGGGTTTGCGCCTATTCCTAAGTTCCATGAGTAAGACCAGTTGCTTCCTGTGCTTCCTGTATTAGTAAAATCAATACCCACTGTAGAACACTGCGGTGCGGTAGAGGTAAATGAAGCTACCGGACTTTGGTGAATAGTAATGGTATTAATAGCTGTAACGGAACAACCTGATGTAGTATCGGTGGTTGTCAGGGTAATCGTTTTAGTTCCTGCTGTTGAATAAACAACACCAAAAGGATTTTGTGATGAACCGGTACCAGGTGTAGCTCCGATACCAAAATTCCATGTATAGCTTACACCGGTTACTGTTCCGGTATTAGTAAAATCAACTCCCAGTCCGGTGCATTGTGGTGCAGTGGTAGTAAACGATGCGGTTGGTGTTGAGTTTATTACAATAGATTGGGTAGCCGTACTGGTACAATGCTGATCGGAGATAGTAAAGGTTACTGTTTTTGTTCCAGATGAGCTGTACATTACACCGGTTGGATTTTCTGCTGATGAGAAAGCAGGAATTGCATTCTGTCCTAAGTTCCATGCATACGACCAACTGCTTCCGGTGCTTCCGGTATTCGTAAAGTCAATACCAACAGTTGAACATTGCGGAGCAGTAGAAGTAAAGGTGGCTGTTGGTGATTGGTAAACATTGATGGCATTTGACGCAGTTACAGAACATCCGCTCGATGTATCGGTAATAGTGAGCGTTATGCCTTTTAATCCGGGCGTTGAATAAACAACTCCTTGCGGATGTTGAACTGTAGAAGTAGGTGGCGTTGCTCCGCTGCCAAAATCCCATGACCACGATACCCCGGATGTTGTTCCGGTATTTCCGAAGTTAACTGCAAGA
>CAIYOV010000536.1 GCA_903927935.1 uncultured Bacteroidota bacterium
CCTGCAACAGAAATTTCTGATGCACAAGCAGCTGCGCACTGGTCGCGGTAACCAGCCACCATTTGGAAGTGGTTTGCAGTATCGCCTTTAAAGTCAACACGCACACCAAACGTTTTACCCTGTGGTAAAGAAATGCCCGGAGCAAAAGTCGCAAAAGTGTAGTTGGTAGTGTTTAAAGGAATTGTAGAATTAGTAACAATCAATGTATCCCATAGAGTTGGAGTAGTAAAGGTAGCATTAGGTGCACCGTAGCCAGTTACAACTTTCGCGCTGGTATTAAATACTGTAAAGCGAATTGAATCAGGATTATTAGTAGTATGGTTGTGAATGAACGCAACAACAAAGCTATCAAGCGTAAGAGTAGCTGATGTACGCGGAATAAAAGTAAGTGCATTGTTTGCATCCAGATACTGAAGAGTATCGAAAAGAACAGCCGCGTAATCCATATTCAGATTATCAGTGTTGCTCCATTTTGAGTTTACATCCCACAGATATCCGGTATAATCGTATCCGTTGTCGGTTGCATATTGGTTATCGTTTCCATCATAATCAAGCAAAAAGCTTGTAGATGCTGCTCTGCTTGAGCTGTTGTGGAAAGTCCTCTTAGTAGCAGATGGAGCTGCTTTCAACTTTGAAAGCGATGAAGCATCCATCGGACGATTATTCTGAGCAATTGCTGCAGAAACTGTGGCTACGAGGCAGAAAAGAGTAAATAACTTTTTCATAGTGTGCCGTTTTTGATTTTGTTTAGTTTAATAATTAATTGTCAGGTAAAAGTAATTCTGTTTTTAAATAAGGGACGCAAATCAACACAAAAAAGTGAGAGAATCAAAAAATATGACAGTTTTGTGACAATTGAATAACGTAGGTATAATAAGATGCACTTCTACTACACCTTTTCCCCTATATAATAGCAGGTTCTGCAACGCGGCTCATAACTATCTTTTTCGCCTAACAGAATCTTTCCTTTCTCAGCCGTTTTACGATACGAAAAATGTGCAATATCTCCACACTGCATACAAATAGCATGCACCTTGGTAATATAATCTGCCACCGAAAGTAACTGCGGCATAGGACCGAATGGTTTGCCTTCAAAGTCCATATCAAGCCCTGCAATAATTACGCGGGTTCCTTTTTGGGCTAATTGCTCACACACACGCGGAAGTTCCATATCTAAGAACTGCGCTTCATCAATACCGACTACTTCAATACCTTCTGCCAAAAGCAAAATATTTTCCGAATGTATAACGGGTGTAGAGCGAATAGAATTAGAATCGTGTGAAACCACATTGACCGCATCATACCGGGTATCAATACTGGGTTTAAATATCTCAACCTTCTTATTCGCAATCTGTGCACGTTTCAATCTGCGGATGAGTTCCTCGGTTTTGCCACTGAACATGGAACCACACACTACTTCAATCCATCCTTTCTTTTCTTTTCCGTTAAGTGGCTCTATGAACATCTTTTAATTTATTATACCAACAATAATTTTGTTTAAAACTCATTTAATAACAGGAACTGTTTTCTGTACGTTTGTTTTTAAATTAAAGTTTATGAAGCCGTCAAAAATATCGGAATTACTGGAAAAAATTAATCGCATTGCTGCTGATGCAGATTTTTCGAAACTAAGTAAGCTTGAATTTGATTTGCTGATGAAGCATCTGCGCGACTTATATGCAGAATTAGATGCGGTGAGAAATTCAAAACAAGCAACTGCACAGCCCGAAGTTACCGTTACAAAGCGAACACTGAATCCGAACGAAAGCGTACTGATAAAAGAACCGGTAACAGGGGAACCCGTTAAACACAAAAAAGAAGAACCGGTTATAAAAGTAGAAGTGAAACAGAAAGAAAATATTTCGAAATCTTCTATCAATGAATCTGTTCAGTCTTCTTCTTCATTGAACGAAAGCTTAAAAACTGTTTCAAAAGAAGTTCACCGGAAACTTTCGACTAAGCCACTTAAAGACCTGATTGACCTCAACAAAAAATTTATTTTGCTCAATGAATTGTTTAAAGGAAATGCCGAAGCTTTTTCTGCGGCTATTCATCACATTGATAATGCAGATGATTTAGCAGCAGCAG
>CAIYOV010000537.1 GCA_903927935.1 uncultured Bacteroidota bacterium
AATAGCCGTTACTCCTTTTATTTCGGGCACCGCGCGTTTCACAGCTTCTTCAATACCGGCTTTCATGGTCATAAAACTTTGTGGGCAGGTACTGCACGCCCCCACTAACTTTACGCGAACAATCATATCAGCAGTAATCTCCACCACTTCCACATCGCCCCCGTCATCATTCAGGTAAGGGCGCATGGTATCAAGTGATGCTTCTACTCTTTTTAATATTTCACTGTTTCGGGTAATCATGACAAAACGGGTTCCGTTGTTCCGGTGGCTAAGTTAGCATTCTTTATGGCAACCTGTTGCGCTACATTCACCGCCAATTCATCAAAAGCTTTCGTTACTATTTCGTTCTCTCTTCCGTATACAATCACCGGTTTGCCGGTATCGCCTCCTTCGCGTATGCTTTGCACCAAAGGAATTTGTCCCAGAAAAGGCACTTCGTATTCCTCCGCTAATTTCTTTCCTCCGTCTTTACCAAAAATGTAATACTTGTTGTTCGGTAATTCTGCCGGTGTAAAGTAGGCCATGTTTTCAATCACTCCTAGAATAGGTACGTTAATACCTTCAAGGCGGAACATAGAGAGTCCTTTGCGTGCATCTGAAATAGCTACATCCTGCGGAGTGGTCACAATAATGGCACCGGTTACATTTAATGTTTGCGCCACAGTTATATGCACATCGCCTGTTCCCGGTGGCATATCCACTACCATATAATCGAGCTTTCCCCAAATGCAATCGGTAACAAACTGCCTCAGCGCAGAAGTAACCATGGGGCCTCGCCACACAACCGCTTTTTTTTCATCTACCAGTAATCCGATAGAAAGAACCTTGATTCCTTCTACTTCCACAGGAACAATAAAATGTTTGTCTTTAATCAGACGCACATCCGGTTTCTGTCCTCTTATCCCCAACATCATTGGTATCGAAGGCCCATAGATATCCGCATCAATCAAACCTACTTTAGCTCCCTGCCTTGCCAAACTAAGCGCAAGATTTACAGCCACGGTAGATTTTCCAACACCGCCTTTACCCGAAGCCACACAAATAATATTCTTTACGCTGGGCAGCACATTTACATTCTCATTTCGTAACGAAGTAACGCTGGAATCCATCTCTACTTTCACTTCCAAGTTTTTATCCACGTATTGATGCACTGCATTAATGCAATCATTCTTTATTTTTTCTTTCAGCGGGCAAGCCGGTGTTGTGAGTGTAACCTTGAAACTCACTTTGTTTCCATCCACCTCTACCTGACTAATCATATTCAGTGTCACTAAATCTTTATGAATATCCGGGTCATCTACATGACGGAGAGCGTTGAGAATATCTTCTTGCGTAAAAGCCATATTATAAAATTAGGGTGCGAATTTGTGTGTTGTTAGCGAGAACTGCAAATAGATAAATTAAAATGGCGATGAAAGTGTTCATCGCCATTTTGAAAAAAAGAAAAAATATTATTTCATCAGAGTAACTGAACCTTTCATAGTCCGGTTGCTGTTATCGTCAAATACAATTTTAAGATAGTAG
>CAIYOV010000538.1 GCA_903927935.1 uncultured Bacteroidota bacterium
CGGTTGAAAAAGGTTCCGGTAATTTTCCAATAGTGGGCATAGGTGCTTCGGCTGGCGGGTTGGAAGCAATAGAAGAGTTTTTCAAAAACATGCCTGATAACACCGGTATGGCATTTGTAGTTATTCAGCATCTTGACCCCAGACATGTTAGTATGATGCCCGAACTGCTGCAGCGAATAACTAACATGACGGTATTGCCGGTATCCGACTGCCTGGCGGTAAAGCCAAATCATGTGTATGTAATTCCTCCTGATAAAAATATGTCTGTTTTAAAAGGGGTGCTTTATTTGTCTACCCTGGCTGCAATCAGGGGATTACGACTGCCTATTGATTATTTTTTTAGTTCATTGGCTGGCGACAGAAAAGAAAAAAGCATTGGTGTTGTTCTGTCGGGTATGGGCTCAGATGGCAGTTCGGGAATTAAGGCCATTAAAAAACAAAAAGGAATAGTGCTGGTGCAGGAACCTGCCGATTCAAAATTCGATGGCATGACCAGTAGTGCCGTGAATACCGCTGTTGCCGATATTATAGCCCCGGCAAGACAATTGCCCGCCAAACTTATTGCCCTACTGAATAATAATAGATGGGAGATTGCCTCCCCCGAAATTAAAATTAAAACCAAAGACATTCTCGACAAAATAATTATTCAGCTCCGCACCCATACAGGGCACGATTTTTTATTTTATAAAAAGAACACTTTGCTTCGCAGAATTGAAAGGCGGATGAATGTTCACCAAATAAACAATATTACAACCTACCTCAGGTATACACAGGAAAACCCCAAAGAGCTGGATATACTTTTTAATGAAATGTTGATAGGTATTACCAGTTTTTTCCGCGATGCCGCTGTTTGGCAAAAGTTAAGAGACGAAATTTTTCCTGACTTATTTAAGCAATTACCAAATGGCTATATATTACGGGCATGGGTTCCTGCCTGTTCTACCGGTGAAGAAGCCTATAGCTTGGCTATTGTATTTAAAGAAGCTTTGGCAAAAGAAAAAAGTAATAAGAATCTTTCCCTGAGGATATTTGCTAGCGATATTGATAATGATGCCATTATTGCTGCCCGTAAAGGTGTATTTAACGACACCATAACTGCCGATGTTTCACCTGAACGAATAAGCCATTTTTTTGCTAAAGTTGATAACGGATTTCGCGTTAGTACTGCTATACGCGAAACAATCACTTTTGCCACTCATAGTATCATTAGTGACCCGCCTTTCACAAAACTCGATTTTCTCTCGTGCCGTAATCTGCTTATTTACTTGGAGCCTGTATTGCAAAAAAAACTGATGGTGTTATTTCGTAACTGCCTTAAACCTGACGGGATACTGCTGCTCGGCAACACCGAAGGGGAGAGCTCAGAAAATGCGGTTTTTATTCCTGTTGATACTAAATTAAAGTTTTTTAAACGCTCAACAATCCCTATTCCTGATGAACTGATGTATACTTCGGTTTATTTTTCGCATAAAAAAACAGAAACACAAGAACATATGAAAAGTGTAAAAAACGCAGATAATATACAAACTCTTGCCAATGAGCTGTTGCTTCAACGCTTTGCCCCGGCCAGTGTGCTCATTAACGAACATGGTGACCTATTATATATTACCGGGCGAATAGGTAAATATTTAGAACCGGCTGCCGGTAAGGCAAATATGAATATATACGCCATGGCTCGCAAAGATTTAGGCACGCATTTAATCAGTGCCATTCGTAAAGCCAAGCAAAACAACGACCCGGTTATTTTACGCAATGTACATATATTAGGTGCCAACGGAGAGCCGCAAGATACGGTTGATGTAACCGTACAACGCATTGAAAAACCCGATGCACTTAAAGGAACTTTTATGTTGGTTTTTAAAGATGTTTCGGTTGCTTTAACGCCCCCGAAAACATTATCGAAACAAATAAAAAGCACTTCCGCCAAGCGTCAGCAGGAAATAGAAATTGAACTGCAAAACGTAAATGAAGAACTGAAAAGTACACGCGAAGGAATGCAGATTTCGAAAGAGGAATTAATGTCTACCAACGAGGAGTTGCAATC
>CAIYOV010000539.1 GCA_903927935.1 uncultured Bacteroidota bacterium
AGGATACTTCGAGAATTACGGAACGGGAGGAAATATTTATTTTGATTGTGACCAGAGCGGAGGTTTTACTGTTGGCGGATGCGAGAATTTCTACATCCAGAACTGGTGGGTATTTGCTTATGAAACTGCTAACGTAAACTACGGTGCTGTCATAACTGCTGATTCTTTAAAAGGTTGCCCGGGAACTACTTTGAATCTTAACGCAAACGCATACGGCTCGAACGCTACTCCTTATACTTATAGCTGGGCAAGTTCTAGCGGTACTTTAACCAGTACTTCTGACCAACAGGTAGGCTTAGTTATCGGAAACGGAAACGCAGTTGTTACTGTAACTGTAACAGATGCAAACAGCGTTACTACTACTGCTACAGTAACTGTTGCTTCAAAAGGAGTTAACGTAAACATTACTAATGCAAATCCGCTTACTCTAACTTGCGGTTCAACAGCAACGGTTACTACTCAAATCAGCGGAACTACTACCGGTAAAAATTATACATGGAGTACAGGTGCTTCCGGCACTACCGCTTCTACTATACAAATCTCTACGGCCGGCAATTACAGCGTAACGGTAACTAACAATTCAGGTTGCTCTGCAAGTGCTTCACTTAGCGTAGTTTACCCTGGCGGTGTTACTAATACTGTATCGTTCACTAACCCGGCTTCGCCAGTTTGCGAAGACAAACCACTTACTTTCACTAATACTACAACTAATCAAACTGGTTGGACTCCACAATGGACTTTTGGTGATGGTAACCTTGGCTTTACTGCTAACGGAACTAACACTTATGCTAACCCGGGAGTATATACAGTTTGGTTACAGGAAACTGATGCAAACGGTTGCATCTTCCGTTCACCGAACGTGAACATTACCGTTTTGGCAGCTTCTAACTCTGCTTGTTTAACAGGTATCGAAGATATTACTTTCGAAAATGCTATCAACATGTTGCCTAACCCGACTAACGGAAATGTAAACATTACTGTTAACGGAGTAGAGAAGAACATCTCTATTAAAGTTTACAACGTTATAGGTTCAGAAGTAAAAACTTTCAATGCTAACGATGTTTCTTCTACATTTAATAAGACTTTCGATTTCAGCGATCTTGCTAACGGAACTTATTTAGTGAAAATTCAAAGTGCCAGCAGAACTGCTGTCAAGAGATTAACTGTAAGCAAATAATCGCTTTTAGATTTTTAAATAGAAAGCCCTCATTTGAGGGCTTTCTTGTTTTATAAAGGTTTCATTTTACTTTCGCATCGGTTAATGCGCAAGTTTATTTCCATATCGCTTCTTTTACTGTTGCTATTGAATCTTTTGGGGTTCTATACTGCGTTTTTTGTAAAGCAGGAAGTGATTCAAAGAGAAATGTCGGAGTTGGTGAAGAATAAAAAACAAACGGCTCTTCCGGTTGTTACTTTAAGCAGACATGATTTTGAGAATATTAAATGGATAGTAGAAGGAAAAGAATTTCGCTTTAAAGGAAAATTGTTTGACATTTCGAAAATCGAATTTTCGAATGGGATAGTGAAATTATTTGCAGAAGAAGATTCACTGGAAACTAATCTGGTGGAAGATTTCATTTCTATCATTAGTTCACAAAAAGAAAAAGAGCAAAGCAATTCTCCGCTCAAAGTTTTGTTGGAACATTTTGTGAAAGAATTTACGGTTGAAAGAACTGCTTTAATTTTTCATTCTCCTGCTTCATTTATTTCAGTTGTTGAGAAAGATTTTCTTTTTACTTCTTTTATTTCCAATCAGCAATCTCCCCCACCTGATTTAGTGTAACTTGATTGAACTGCCGATGTCATGCTGAGCAAGTCGAAGCATTATGCGCGTATGTTCCCCACCCTTAGACTACGCTCAGGGTGACATTCCTATATTATTTATTTGTAGAAATTTTTCACTCGTGAAAAAGCATTTGCTCGTTTTCATTTTTATTATGCCCTATGTTTTTCTGCAAGCGCAGGACAGCACCGCTCACGAGTTGCGTGAAGTAACCGTTACGGGTTTCAAAGAAGAACAGCGACTGGAAACCTCTACTGATATTATTTCTGTCACCTCGGAGAAAATGAAAGAGTGTGGCTCGTTTAATATTTCTGACGGGCTTTCGAAAATGCCCGGCATCAGTCAATTGAATACCGGTGTGGCTATTTCGAAACCGGTGATAAGAGGATTGTATGGTAACCGGATACTTACTTTGCTTTCTGGTTTACGGTTCGATAATCAGCAGTGGCAGGATGAGCATGGTTTGGGATTAAGTGCTGTTGGTATTGACAGAATAGAGGTAATTAAAGGACCGATGAGCATTCTTTACGGAACCGATGCTGTAGGCGGTGTGTTGAATGTGATTGAGGAGAAGAAAGCCCCGGAAGGTAAAATTCTGCTGGACGTAAATACTACGTTCCATACCAACACACTTGGCAGTGCCACAGATATTGGTGTGAAAGGAACACGCGATAATAATTGGTGGCGTGTGCGTGCAGGTTTCGAATCGCACGGAGATTATTCTTCGGGACGTAACACACGCGTGCTTAATTCACGCTTTGGTGGATATTACGCCAAAGGAACTTACGGCTTTAGGAAAGCGAATGTCATATCGGTGAATAACTACAACTTCAGCTACAACAATTTCGGGTTTATCATGGGCAACGATATTCTTGATTTTATGCAACCCGATTCGAGATGGAGCCGAAGCACGAAAGGACCGCACCACATTGTCATTTTCAATGTATTCTCCTCGCAGAATACGATTGCTTTAAAAAATTCTGTGTTGAAATTTAACGCGGGCTTACAAACGAACAACCGGATGGAAGATGAAGGTGGCGGACAAATAAGTCTCAATATGCTGCTTGCTACAGTGCTTTACAACATGCAGTGGAGCAAAATGATTCATCCGAAAATTGAAATGATTATCAGCCACGGCTCAACGTTTGAGAACAACACGAACTTTGGTGCGCGTAAGATTATTCCTGATGCATTCATGTTTGAAGTGTTAGGCTCTGCGTTTTTCAAATTTCATTTAGGCAACAAAGTGATTCTTGAAACCGGTGCCGGTTTAAATGATAAGTGGATAAAGACACTTCTTACCCCCGGAGTTAATTCAGCCGACAAACTGATTCATCCATTTTCAAAAAACTGGATTTCGACTAATGGTTTAGCCGGAATTTCATTTAATCCAACTGAAGAATGGAACCTTAAACTGAATGCTTCTACCGGTGTTAGGGCACCGAACCTCGCAGAACTTTCTTCGAATGGTTTGCATGAGGGGATTTTTACTTACGAGATTGGCGACCCGAACATGAAGAGCGAGCAGAACATCAATGCAGATGCTTCGGTAAGCTACAATCAGGACTGGGTTTCGTTTTCGGCTTCGGGGTTTTACAATCGCTTTTACAACTACATCTACCTACTGCCTACCGACAGAGATTTTTTCGGCTTCCCGATTTTTGTTTACAAGCAGCAGCACGCTGCTTTGTATGGCGGAGAGTTTGAATGGGAACTTACTCCACAAGGGACAGCCAAAGGATTAGAATGGAGTGCGAATGCTTCTACCATAATCGGTAAAACCGATGACGGCAATTATCTGCCTTACATTCCGGCAACCAAGCTGGGAACCAATTTAAAGTATGAACACGATGCTTCGGAAAAAGTGAAAAACATTTTCGGCTCGGTGGGCTTTGAATATGTGTTTGAGCAGAATAGACCGGCACTGCATGAAACTTCTACGCCTTATTACTATTTGTTGAATGCTTCGGTGGGTGCAAAATTTATTTTTAAAAAGGGAGAAATGAACTTGAGCGTGGTTGGTAACAACCTGCTCGATGCAAAATATTTCGACCACTTATCAAGATTTAAAAACTATGGTATTTACAACATCGGCAGGAATATCGTAGTTAATGTATCGCTGCCTTTTTTATTTAATTATTCACTTAAAAACAAAAACAAAACAAAATGAGAAAATTGATTTCAACCGCCCTGATGATTGCAGTGTTGGTTACTGCGCTTATTAATCTTTCAAGCTGCGAAAAAGATGCAGGTAAACTGCCGAACATCGCATTCAAAACTACTGCCGGTTACACACATGCCGATGCAACAGTAGCTTCCGGAACACCGGTGTTGGCTGGAATTACAGCATCGAAAGCTGAAAGTGCGGATGTGCTAAAGACTTTCAATGTTTCTAAAAGCATTGATGGTGCTGCAGCTGTATCTGTTACTAATACCACGCTTACAAATGGTGATAGCTACGATGTGGATTATCCGATTGTTGCCGGTGCTGCGGGCCATACTGAAAAATGGTCTTTCACCGTTACTAACCGGGATGGATTAACCAACACAGTTAGCTTTACTCTTACTCTTAATTAATTTCAGTAGAGCCATTTTTTAAAAGATTCCATTGCGCAGGCGGTGGAATCTTTTTTCATTTCTTAAATACCCAGTATTTCTGCAAAGTAAAATTGAAGCCGAGGGAGACTACGGCATCTATACAAAGACGGCTTATCTTATAATCTAAACCGAGCAGTTCGGTCAGTAAATAGGTTCCCGAACTTTTAAGGGCTATGCTTCCCAGTACCACAAAAACAAATCTGCGAAGTTGTCTGCGTTTGGATTCATCGCGTTTATTAAAGGTCCAGTACCGGTTTAATGAATAATTGATTACCGCCCCGAACATACCACTGATGATGATTGACCGGGTGTAATGCAGATGCCCTAACTCGGTAAGCGCAATCATGATGGCATAGTCGAACATGCCGCCTACGAAAGCCGATGCCTGTGCCTTGCCGAAAATGTAAACGTGATGGCTAAAGGGTTTTTTCTGCGGTGGTGGATTATGCTTGGTCCCGTTTTGCATTTTCCTCTTTGTCGCGCTGGTCGCCCATTTTCAATACGTTTCTGAATTCAACCACATCAATAATAGTTACTATGCCTATCAGGCAACAGGCAAAAACCACAATTACAGCGGGGTAAAACATCGAGGCAAAAAGCACCCCGCAGATGCCTATCCGCAATTCGGTAGGGCCCAGCAAACCCGAATCAATAGCATACTGATCAGTTATCTTATACTTCATTAAGGTCAGAATCATGATGCAGGCATAGCTGGCGAGAAACAGAAAGGCCGCTATTTTGTATTCATCGGGCAGGTAAAAATAAAAACCCAGGCACATGAGCACGGTCGAAATCCAGTCCATACTCATATCGAGCGCAAAGCCATACCACTTGCGCGGAATGTTGCGGTAATAAGCCAGGCGCCCGTCCAGCGAATCGCCAAACCATTGCAGGGCATAGCCGAAAATAGAAACCGCGAAATAATAAGGATTGCCCTTAGCCAGCCAGAAACCCCAGAAAATAATAACGCTTGCCACCAGTGAGATAATGGTGAGCATATCGGGCGTAATAAACGGAGGCATATAGCGGCACAAAAAAGCAATACTGGCCTGTTCAGGCACCCGCAATAAATTAGTCCGCTCTCTACCGGAAGTAATCCGCTTTTCCTTTTCTGTGATTTCGCTTTCTATCATTACTGTGTTAAAATGGGGTTACAAATATGTAGTTTTAAAGTTCAGGAACAATAGCAGATGACGAAGGTTAGCATAAAGGTTGGGGGATTGGTGGGTTACCAAAAATGCGCAGTCGTATTGAGCAGGCGCGCAAACGATTTGGGATGTCGCGCAGACAGTTTGAAGTAGCGCGCAGACGATTTGACATGGCGTGCAAAGCATTTGGAGTAACGCGCAATGCTTTTGGTTTAGCGCGCAGTCAATTTATAATGGCGCGCAGACGATTTGGAATGACGCGCAAACGATTTGAAGTTGCGCGCAAGCCATTTGAGATGGTTCGCAATGCTCTCGACCGAGCGCGCAAGCGTGTTATTGAGTTAAAATGAATGTTTAATGCATAAAAAAGCCTCTTTGAAGTAGTTCGAAGGGGTTTTTGAAGTTCCGGGAACGCTTTATACCTCTGTCCTGAAAGATTCCCGAAACGGAGAACCTGTTGCGACTTAAACCCCACAAGTATTCTCTTATTTCTTTCGCTGCAAGTCGTTACTGTTTACCACATACTCCCATTTTTTATCGCCCAGCTTGCCGAATATTTCCATTTTGCAGGTACGGTTGCCCGCCTCACCGGAAATAGAAATTTTGCCGAAGTTTCTGCGGTAAAGCAGGGTGCCTGGCACCGAGTAAGTGTTTACAAAACCGTTGGTGCGCAGTTTTATTACCACGCTGGTAAGAGGCGAAGAAGTAAAATCGAGCATGGGGTAACCTTTCCAGTCGCGCTTGCTCATTTCGCTAAAGTGCTTATCGCCCGAAAGAAAAATAACTCCTTTAATGTCGTTGCTTGCAATGTAGTCGAGCAGGTTGTTGCGCTCCTTTGGATACTTGGCATACGACTCGCCATAGTAGCTGTCGTTAAGCACCTGCGAGCCGCTGCAGATAAACTTGAAAGTGGCATTGCTGGCGCTCAGTTTGTTTTTTAACCATTCCAGCTGTTGTGCGCCAAGGTAAGCACCGGCAGTATCGCCTTCGGGGTCACGGTAAAAGCGGTCATCGGTCATAAAAAACTCAGCATCGTAATACCGGTAAGTGAAGTAGGTGCCTTTAAAAGAATCGTCAGTCGCGTATGTGTTAGGCCAAAAACCCTTAAACACTTTCAGCGCGGTATCTTTTAAAGGAAAGGTGCGGTCGGCATCGTTCCATCCAAAATCGTGGTCGTCCCAAATGGCATAGTTGGGTTGCTCGGCTAAAAAATTTTGAAACACCGGAAATGAATTGCGCACCTTCAGATTGCGGGTAAACATGTTATCGTAGCTGGTATACTGCTTGCCTAAGTAGTAAATGTTATCGCCCAGCCAGAGCATAAAGTCTGATTTGCGCCTGCGCATGGTTTCGAAGATGGCAATAGCCGGCCCCGGGAAAAAGACCCGCGTAAAGTCGGTGTTCATCAGCGCGCAGGAACCTACTAAGAAATCGAAATCCTTTACAGCCGAATCGGCCTGTGTGGTAAACACACATTTGGGGTGAAGACCTACCTCTTTAATAAAAACCGGTTTGTAAATATGCCCGGGTTGAAGGCTGGTAAAATCCATATTGAGCGCGGCAATTCCTTTGTTGTCGTTTATTTTGCTGAAACCGGTGGGGCGATAAGTGGTTTTATCAACGGTATCTATCAGCCACATCATGTTCTGTCCGTCACCTTTGTAGGCAATCCAGATGCGGGCAGAGTTTTTAGTAACCGAACCAACCACCGGACCGGTAATGAGCCTTGGCTTTTCGGGGTTTTGGGCCATCAGAAAATTAAAGAAGCAGAGAAATAAAAAAGCGGATGAAAATTGTTTAGTCATAACGGTGAGGTATAAAAAAAAGTGCGACCAGATTACTCCGGCCGCACAAAACTAAACGAATGAATGATTTTAACTTAATCACTAAGTTACGCTGCACTACTGAATCTCCGGCTTTTGACCGGGCATAAAAGATAGCTATCAGAAAATAAATTTCTCCTGTCACTCTTTATTCTTTATTTCAACCCGTGAAATTTTGGAAGCAGGTCTTGTTTTTTCTTCTCGCAATTATCTGCGGTGTGGCGGTGGCTGTCTATCGAATATCCGATATAGAAAACAGCAAAGCATTTTTTCATAACGGAAGCTGGACCGGCAGCAAAGAACTGGCGCTGGGCGAAGACAAATTAATAACTGCCCAAGTCACAGTTTTCGCACTTTTTGCCTTACCATCTAAAGAAGCCATTTATCTTTTTGCACGCAGAGATGAAAAGAAAGAAGTGCTGAGTTCAGAAAACGATTACACCATTACCGGTAACATCAATCAGATTAAGGCGAAGTACTGGAGCATGACGGTTTACGGCAGAGATTTGTATTTAATTCCGAATGAAGACAACCGGTACTCCTTTAACAACTCCAGCCTGCAAACCGACAGCTCGGGAAATTTTACGGTCACACTTTCGCATGAAAAGAAAGGAGCGAACTGGCTGCCCACACCTGACCATGCCAAGTTTAATGTGGTGCTGAGAATTTACAAAGGCGAGAGCGAATACCTGTCGAATCTGGAGAAAACACCTTTGCCTGAAATTAAACGAGCGGTAAAACTATGAAGATACTGAGCCGCGCTTTGCTATTTGTTCTTTTGGTGTTTTCTGTGCAGCATTTGTTTATTGCTTATGTGCCAGCTATGATTTTTGCTATTGCCAAACAGCGCAAACCGCAGCCGATGAACACAGTGATAACAGCAGGCAAAACTGATGCTTCGCTGCGCAAAGTGGTGTTGCCCAACCCCGATTTTATTTACAGCGCCTGCTTTTACGATTTAAGTAATAGCGATTTAATCATTACCGGTGAGCTTGCTGACAGCACACAATATTGTTCACTGTCTTTTTACGATGATAATGTGCAGCCTTATTATGTAAGGAATAATCTGCAGGGCTTTAAAAGTAAATTCATTCTTCGTTTATCTTCGGTGAACCGCGTTCAGCGAACGTTGCGGGCTAAAACAAAACAGGGTGCCGTGCTAATGCGCATATTGGTAACCGATTCTGCGCAGATGGCCAATGCCAAACGTATTCAGCAGCTGTTTAAGGTTAGTGAGGTTCCGCAGAACGATTAAGCCGGAGCAAATTCAACTGGTATAAATACATTTACGATCATGAAGGTACATCTCATTGCTTTTATTTTAATCGGAAGTTTTTTAAACTGTAAAGCAGAAAATTCAGATACGGCTTTATTTCTGATACCTCAGCCCAAGAAGGTCGAAATCAGAAACGGTTCTTTCAACTTCAGCAATCCTTATGCTGAAAGCATCGTTAATACCGCTCCATTTTATTTGCAGCAATTGGAGGAAGCGATTACAAAAAAGTTTAAGACCAACCCCTCATCAGCAGTCAACAGAATAAAGCTGATAAAAGTTGATAGTGCGGATTTTGATGAGCTTATAAAAGCCGAAAGACTTGTACCGCCTTTTGCATTAGACACTGAAGGTTATATCATTTCTATTTCGTCTGAAAGCATATCCGTTATTGCGAACGAAAACGCAGGAATTTTCTATGGCGTGCAAACGCTTATTCAATTAATCAATGCCAACTCCACCGGTACCACCATTCCGTGTATGGTTATTTACGATAAACCGGATATGCAAATGCGCGGCTGGCAGGATGACATAAGCCGAGGCCCAATACCTACGCTTGATTTTCTGAAAGAAGAAATAAGGAGAATGGCATCGTTCAAACTAAATACGTTTACGCTTTACACCGAGCATGTATTTAAACTGAAGAAACATCCAAACATTGCTCCACCGGATGGAATTACTGAAGAAGAAGTTAAAGAACTTACCGCCTTTGCCAAGAATTATCATGTAGATATCATCGGAAACTTTCAGTCGTTCGGACATTTTAAAAATATACTCAAAGTGCCTGGGTTCGAACAGCTCGGAGAAAATGAAAACACTTTATCGCCTGCTAAAAAAGAGTCGTATAAATTTCTCGCTGATGTTTACAGCGAAATAGTTCCTGCTTACGACAGCAAGTACTTTCACATCAACTGCGATGAAGTGAGCCTTGGCAATGGGCCTTCTAAAGTCATGATTGATTCGATAGGTGTTGACGGGGTTTATGCAAATCACATCAACCGGATTGACGCGATGCTGAAACCTTACCATAAGAGGATTATGATGTGGGGAGACATTGCAGTGAAGAATCCCAAAATTATTGACCGGTTGCCAAAGGATATGATTATAGTTTCCTGGGGTTACTCCGAAATGCCAAGTTTTGATGAAGACATACTGCCGTTCGTAAAATCGGGATTTGAATTTATTGTAGCACCGGGAGTAAGCTGCTGGAGCCGTATTTATCCAGACATGCATAGGGCAAGCATAAATATTTACAACTACCTGCGCGATGGCTATAAGAACAGGGCCATTGGTTATATTAATACTACCTGGGATGACGATGGGCAAAACCTGTTTAATAATAACTGGTACAGCCTGGTTTGGGGTGCCGACTGCGGATGGAATGCCCCTTTAAACGAACCGGTGAAAAAATCGGAAGTAACAAGGAATAGCCGGCTTGCAGCTTTCAACCGGTGCTACAACAAAGTATATTTTAATACGGATAAAGACATCACGTCTCTTCTGCTCGGCATATCAAATCTGAGAACCGGTGCGGTAAATAACTGTCTTTCTACCGGAAGTATCTGGAACCCGCTTTTACCCAATTACAACATCAGCCCCGAAAATTATGAGCGTGATAATTTAAACCTGATTAAAAATATTGACAGTTTATCTGCAGAGTTAAGCAGCGTATGTCATGTTGAGCGGAGTGAAAGCATGAGTTCCGTAACCTCATACCTTAGAAAAGTTTATCCGGGTAAAGCAATTATTCAGGATGACATCAACAGAAAACCGGAGTTTGCTCTCGCGCAATTTGCACTCCGTCAGGCAAAATTAGTAGCCAACAAAAACCTGTTGGGCATTAAACTCAAAAATTACATTCAGAACGATACGCCAAAAGACATCAGCTATTTCGAAAAAGACTTTGCGGCTTTGACCGATACCATTAAAGATTTAAAAACAGCTTACGGAAAACTATGGGTATTAGAAAACAGAAACTGGTGGCTCGATACGGTTTATAGCTATTACGATACGTTTGCGCAGAATCTGAATGACCTGAAAGGGGCCTGCATTATTAAAGCTTCTGATAAACCCGTTAACGGCAAGCGCGAAATAACTTTACGCTCTGCCTTCAACAACCTGCCGGTTTATTATACCACCGATGGAACTGCGCCCACGCTGAATTCAACAAAATATTCTCAACCCATTTATACCGACAGCACCATTAACATAACGGCAAGGGTTATTGATAGTATCGGGATGTATGATGTGCAGAGTGACAGTTTTATTTTTCATAAAGGCATTGGCAAACTTTACAAGCTTAACAGCAAATGGAATACCGATAGGGCTGTGTATGCTGCGCGGGGTGAACTCGGATTGTTAGATGGAAGGAGAGGAAGCAAAAACAGTTTTAACGATGGTCGCTGGCAGGCTTATTTCGGCAGCGATATAGATGTTGAACTCGATTTAGACGAAGTAAAGCCTGTCTCTAAAATCACCATGGGTTTTGCTCAACTGATGCGCTATGGCATTTTGTATCCTAAGCAAATTGAGGTAAGCACTTCGGCAGACGGTGTAAATTATACCTTCGTTAAAACCATCGAAAACGTTATTGACGGTAATACAGAGGAACGCTCTACGCATGATTTCATCGTTCCTTTGGAGCACGTTAAATCACGCTACCTTAAAATTGTTGCCAAAAGTATCGGTGTACTTCCCGAATGGCATTATTCAAAAGGCACGACCTCGTGGCTGTATGCCGATGAAATTATGGTGGAATAGAAAAAAATGTCAGCGGTTTTTTCTTTTAAGATTCATTCGGCATCACCACCGCCAGAATCAAATAGAGCAGTACACCGGTACCAAACATAAGTAACGCAACTAAGAACACCACCCTTACGAGTGTCGGGTCAATATCAAAGTAGTTTCCAAGTCCGCCACAAACACCAAATATTTTTTTGTCGTTCGATTTTGTCAGTCGCTTTTGCATAGTGTGTTATTTTTATAAAGTTAAAAACCATTTTTTATTTCACAAGCATTTGTATTTCATCTATTCATTTGCTAATCCTCTAATCAACACATCTGTTTTTCTATCTTCGAAAAAAAAGCGAGTGAGTTGGCCGAGTTATCTTAAGGGTTTTAAAAGTTATTTGCAGTTAGAAAAATCGCTTGCTGCAAATACGGTGGAGGCATACCTACGCGACATTGGCAAGTTCGTGAACTATCTGGAAACTGCAGAACTTAAACTGAATGCTGATGAAACAAAGTTGGAACATTTTGAGGGTTTTGTAAAAGCTATCAACGAACTTGGGTTCGATGCGCAATCGCAGGCGCGCATTATTGCGGGTATCCGCGCCTTCTACCGCTATCTGTTGATGGAAGATATAATTTCAGAAAACCCGACTGAGCTTCTCACTGCACCAAAACTCTCACGCAAATTACCCGATACCCTTTCGGTAGACGAAATAAATGCGCTGTTCAGTTCAATTGATTTAAGTACACCCGAGGGCGTACGCAACCGTGCCATGCTCGAGGTACTTTACGGTTGCGGTTTACGCGTAAGCGAAATGACGAACCTTAAAATCTCCAACCTTTTTTTAGATGTTGACTTCATTAAGGTAATAGGCAAAGGTGATAAAGAACGTCTGGTGCCCATTGGCTCTCAGGCCGTCAAATACATTAAGATGTATAAAGATGAAGTGCGCGTTAACGTGCCGGTGCAGAAAGGAGAGGAGGACTTTTTGTTTTTGAACCGAAGAGGTAAAGGGCTTAAACGGATGTACGTATTTTTGGTGATAAAAGAATGCGCTGCTAAAATCGGTTTGCAAAAAACTATTTCGCCCCACACCTTCCGTCATTCGTTTGCTACTCATTTAATTGAAGGAGGTGCCGATTTGCGCGCGGTGCAGGAAATGCTGGGTCATGCATCCATCACCACTACCGAAATCTATACGCATTTAGACCGTGACTTTCTGCGCAGCACTATCATGCAGTTTCATCCGCGTTACCGGTAACTTAGAACTCAATCTTCATAGTGCCGTAATTGATATTCATTTTGTATTTCAGCATCAGATCAGAGCCTAAGATGCCCTGAATAGGACGCTTTTTTAACTGCTTGTAAGTATTATTGACATGTGTAAGGTCAACTGCTGCAGCTGTATAGTTTTTAGTAACTGTATCTCCAATCTTCAATTCCTTTATCTTTCCGAAGAACGATTCATTGGTTGAACTGTGTAGACCGGTTGTTGCCTGCTTTACCGTCTTTAAGCTCCGCCTGCCAAAATGTTTTTCAAAATACAATTTATCTACTACTGTGTGCGAGGCACCGGTGTCAATTAAAAAGCGGCAGCGCTTTTTGTTTACAATCACGTTTACAAACAAGTGATAACCGGTTTTATCCAAAGCTTCGAGGATAATTTTTGCGGAGGTAGTTTTATTCATGAACCGAAAATAAAAAAGTCCCTTATTGTAGTAAGGGACTTTTTAGAAACGCAAGTGTCACGGTTTTAAATCGTGGCACGGGCAAATATTATAATGTCAAGGTGCTCAGCACACTGTTCATGCTGCGCACAGCATCAGCACTTTTGTTGAATGCTTCCTGTTCTTCGGCATTAAGTTTGTAATCAATAATTTTTTCCCATCCGGTTTTACCGATTACTACCGGTACTCCGAGGCAAATATCTTTCTGTCCGTATTCACCGTCAAGCGAAACACAGCAGGCAAAAACTTTTTTCTCATCACGCACAATACTTTCAACTAAAGCACATCCTGCAGCTCCTGGTGCATACCAGGCAGATGTTCCCAGTAGTTTAGTTAGAGTGGCACCACCAACCATGGTGTCAGCCGCTACTTTCTTTAAAGTTTCTGCATCTAATAAATTCGAAACAGGGGTTCCGTTCAGTGTTGCCAAGCGAGTAAGCGGAATCATAGTAGTATCGCCATGTCCGCCAACTACCACTGCATGTAAGTCTGCAGGAGAACAACCCAATGCCTGCGTTAAATAATATTTAAAACGTGAACTGTCGAGAATTCCTCCCATACCAATGATGCGGTTCTTAGGAATTCCTATTGACTTAAGCGCAAGATAGGTCATGGTATCCATCGGGTTACTGATAACCACAATGATGATGTTTGGAGAATGCTTTAAAAGATTTTCAGCTACACCTTTTACAATAGAGGCATTCGTGCCAATCAACTCTTCACGCGTCATTCCCGGCTTACGAGGAATGCCCGAAGTAATTACCGCTACATCGCTGCCGGCAGTTTTCGAATAATCGTTGGTAGAACCAACTACTCTGGTATCGAATCCAAGCAGCGCTGCTGTTTGGTTCATATCCATTGCTTTGCCTTCGGCAACCCCTTCTTTAATGTCTAATAAAACTAATTCGTGACAAAGTTCTTTGCGGGCAATGTTATCGGCTACCGTTGCACCCACTGCACCGGCACCTACTACTGTAATTTTCATAATATGATTGTTTTAGTTTTTTTGAAAAGCGGTGCAAACATATACGAATTGAAAAAGTTTGCAAATGATAAATTTCATGCATTAGGAAGACATTTGTTATGCTGTGTTTCCGACTTTTAACCTTTTAACCGTTGCTAACATAGAGTAACCTGTTAATTCACTAATTTTGTTTTCTTCGTTAGCTTAAAACAAAAAAATGCGATACCTGTTTACCCTTTCAGTATGTGTTTTCTCCTTTCTTTTTACAACTGCGAATCAAAATGGCGGTTGCGGAACCACCAGGCCTTCTAATTATCAGCACAATACGAGTGAGGCTGAACGACTTGGTATTATAATGCCATCTGCTTCGAGAGTAGGGGTACGTTATGTACCAGTAACTTATCACATTGTGAACAAGACAAACGGAACCGGTGGTATATCATTAGGAAAAGTTTTCGAAACTCATTGTGAACTGAATAAAGGGTATGAGCAGCCTCAAATTTATTTCTACATCTATAGCATTGATACCATTAATGATGACGCGCTTTGGGGAATGAGCGATGGACAGGGAGGAACCAATTACAATTTAGGTTATGGCGCGTTTTCAAGTTATAACGAAGGGAATGTGGTGAATGTTTACATCACAGGTGCTTTGCCGGGCTTGTGCGGCTTTGCTACTTTTCCGAATACTGCACCGAATGGCGGTGGGCTTTTTTTGAATAAAGACTGCTGCGGAACAGGGGGAACTACCATCCCTCATGAAATGGGACACTATTTTAATCTTGATCATACATTTAACCAAACGAATCCTCCTGAATATGTTTCGAGAACTGCATCGTGGAAAAACTGTGCAAGTAAAGGCGATGGCTTTTGCGATACTCCGGCTGACCCAAGTCAGGGACGTGCATCTTGCCCTTATAATAGCAACTCCACTGATGCGCACGGAGAATTGTATACGCCTGATGTTACTTTATTCATGAGCTATTTTAATGACAACTGCGTAAGCAAGTTTAGCCAACAGGAACAAAATGAAATGAACAGTACGCTTTCCAGCAGTCGGTCTTATCTTTTAAATCAAACTCTGCCCAATCTTGCACCGCTAGATTCTGCGGTTTTTATTACACCCGTTAGTGGAGACAGCACAGCCATTGGTTCAAGCATAAGTTTTAAATGGCATTCGGTACCGGGTGCCCAGTATTATCTTTTCCATTTACAGCCGGCTGCTTCATCAATAGTTTTGGTTGATACAGTAGTTGCTGATACTTTTTTCAGCACCGGAGGCTTACAGGCAAACAAGAACTACAAGTATTACGCAAAAGCTATTTCTTTCGGAAATGTTTGCGAAGGAGCCTGGTCTTACCAGTATGTTCAAACATCGCTTATCAAGGCCACATTTAGTGTAGTAACCCCTAGTTGCCCGGGGCAAGGAGATGCAGTTATTGCAGTTGCACCGAGCAATGGATTTCCTCCGTATGTGGTTAACTGGAGCAATAGCCAGACCGGTAACAGTATTTCAAATCTTTCTCCTGGCACTTACTCGGTTACTATCACTGATGCTAACGGGAAAGTGGCAACCGCGAGCATTCAGGTTAATGATCCCGCACCGGTTACTGTTTCAATCAGTAAGGTAGGAAACAATTTAAATGCTTACGGCAATGGCGGAACCCCGCCCTATACTTATACCTGGAGCAATGGAGCAAACGGACAATTCAATAACAATATTCCTTACGGAAGTTATACAGTTACCATTACCGATTCCAAGGGGTGTACTACTACCGAAACATTCGTGTTCTCTTCTATAGGAATTGATCCGGTTGCCAAAGTATCTATGAGGGTGTTTCCTAATCCGGCTTCAAACACGTCTTCTGTAAATCTGCAGATAGATTTAAACAAAAGAACCGAAGTAACTGTGGAGTTGATAAATGTGAACGGAGAAATTTTACAGCAATTGAAAAAGGAATTTGTTTCGGGAACGAACAATATGTCTATTAATATTGAACAACTTTCTTCGGGAATCTATTTTGTTCAATTCCGTTCAAACCAAACAGTAAAGACGGAAAGGATATCTATCATGCGTTAAGAGATTTACTACTGGAAGTAAAAATAGCCTGCGGATTTATTCGCAGGCTATTTTTATTTTTGGACAAACCCTTGCCATGTATACCCGAAAAAAATTTATACAACACTCTGCCCTGGCCACAACTGGTCTATCTTTGCTGGAATTTATGCAGCCGGTGCAGGCAGCCGAGTTTAATGAACATCTTAAAAGAGTTTCAGTGCTAGAGCCCAATGCTGTTGCAGGTGATGAGGACTTCTGGAATTTTATCCGTGAGCAGTATACGGTTTCACCTAACATCATCAACTTAAATAATGGTGGAGTGAGTCCACAGCCAAAGCCTGTGCAGGACGCACACATCCGTTTCTATCAGTATTGTAACGAAGCACCTTCTTATTATATGTGGCGCATACTGGATCAGGGGCGTGAACCATTACGTACAAAACTGGCTGAACTTGCAGGATGTTTGCCTGAAGAAATTGCCATTAACCGGAATACTACAGAGGGGTTGAACACTATCATATTTGGTCTGAATTTAAAGGCTGGTGATGAAGTAGTGCTCAGTAAATACGATTATCCCAACATGATGAATGCATGGAAACAACGCGAAAAGCGAGATGGCATAAAACTGATCTGGGTTGATTTTGATTTGCCTGTGGAGAGTGATGAAGTGTTTGTAGAGAAATTTTCGAATGCTATTACAGATAAAACCAAAATTGTGCACATCACCCACATGATTAACTGGACCGGTCAGATAATGCCAGCCCGGAAGGTAACCGATATGGCACACAAAAAAGGTTGCGAGGTAATTGTAGATGCCTCGCATTCGTTCGCGCATATTGATTATAAAATTCCTGATTTGGATTGTGACTACTATGCGACTTCGCTGCACAAATGGCTTTGCGCTCCGTTTGGTACAGGGTTTATGTATATAAAGAAAGAGAAAATAAAAAATGTATGGGCATTGCTTTCAGCACCAGTACCTGATGCCGATAACATTGGTAAATTTGAATCTATCGGTACACGTTCATTTGCTGCGGAAATGGCAATAGGCAATGCGATAGATTTTCAATACTTAGTTGGCAATAAGCGAAAGGAAGACCGGTTACGCTTTTTGAAAAATTATTGGTGTAACAAAGTGTTGAAAATTCCGAAGGTCAAACTCTACACATCTTTAAAGGATAATTACAGTTGCGCTATTGCCAACTTTACTATTGAGGGCTGGAAGCCGGAAGATATTGATGCGAAGCTATTTGAGAAAAAGAAAATTCACTGCACCACTATTAATCATGAGAATGTTCACGGGGTTCGCATTACTCCGCATGTGTATACAACTCTTCGCGATTTAGACCGATTAGTGGAAGGAATTACGGAAATTGCTAAAATGGAAATGCCAAATAAATAGCAGGCAATAGTCAGATAAGCTTCTTCTCCATTAAGTAATGAGGAATATTTACCTCGGTGAATTCATCGCCAATTATATTGTAACCGAGTTTTAGATAGAAATCAGATGCGGCTTTTCGCGCATGGCAGAACATGGTGTGGTATCCATTTTCTTTGGCAATTTTCTCTGCCGCAATAGCCAATACACTTCCTATCCCTTTTCCCTGTGCGGTATCCTCTACCGCTACCTGCCGCATTTTCATCATGCCGTTTTTATTTTCGGTGAGGGTAAGACAAGCAATAATTTTTCCATCTTCAAACAAACCGAAATGTATATCCTGTTCATCCTTTTTCAATTCTGCCTCCGTAAATTGCAACCCTAACGGGTTCCTTAAAATCTTATTTCTTAATTGCAATGCCTGATGGTATTCGGGTGTATCATAAGAGAATGTTTTTAGTTCGCGGCTCATAAAGAATTGCTAAAAAACGAAAATGAACGGGTCCGCAAATAAAATTTACAGGAATTATTTTACTTTCGAATCACAATAAATAAACTCAAACCAAAACAATGAAAAAAATCCTTTTAATGTCGGCTCTTTCGATTGCCACTTTCGGAATGATGAACGCACAAAATGCAGCAACACCAGCTACACAAACAGCTACCGCACAAAAACAATTACCGCAGGTAAGAGCAAAAGCAATGGTTTCTAAAATTTCCAATGCATGTGGTTTGCAAGGCGACCAAATTGGCAAGGTGAACAACCTCTATATTGAATACTTTACAAAATCAGATGCGCTGGGAACAGATGTAGCTAAGTTGAAGGAATTAACTAAAACAGTTGAGGTAGCTTTACAGGGAATATTAACTCCATCTCAGTGGAAATTTTGGCAAGAGGCTTCTAACAAATAATATTTAAAGTTTTTTATAAAATGCCTGCGATTTACTCACGTATATTCGCAGGCATTCTAATTTATGGTTTAAAGAAAATGATACTCAGATGAGCAAGAATATTTTATTACTGGCTTTGTGCATTATAATAGCCGGAATCGCAGAAGCACAGAAGGCAACCACAACTAAACAAGCCGTAGCCACAACGCAAAGCGAAAGTCCGCAGCAGAAAACAAAAGAACTTATCAGAAAGATGTCCGCTTCATGTAGTTTGAGACCGGAACAGGTTACTAAACTAACTAGTGCTTATGTTGAATATTACACCAAACACGATGCACTGAAAAAGCAAAAGGACATACTGGATAAAAGCAGTTACGATGATCGTTCAGATGCAATGAAAAAATCACGCGATGCAGCTATTAAATCTACGTTAACTGCTGGTCAATACAAACAGTGGACCGCTGCTAAAGACAAGGAGAAGAAAGAAGCAAAGAAAGGTAAACAAGAAGAGTAATTATTTTACTTATCTCACCAAAATAAAATCCTTCACAAGCGATTTTACATTGACGGGATTTAGCATACTTACATAACTAATATTGCAAACATAAGCGCCTGTTGGTTGGGGTTTGCCCTGATAAGTACC
>CAIYOV010000540.1 GCA_903927935.1 uncultured Bacteroidota bacterium
AATAATAAAAAAGCAGATAAAAAGCAAATGGCGTAAGAGAGACAAAAGAGTCTTTTTGCGATAATTAGCAAACTGGCGGTTGTAAGTTGTAATAGTCGCTGGCTACTTTTTCTTCAGCTCTTCTATCTCTTTCTGCTGACGGTCAATTATCTCTTTCAGTTCTTTTACTGAGTTGATGAGCATATAGGTCATAGCCGAATTGTTCACGTTGTAGTATTCGGTTCCTTCTTTTGTGTAAGAGCCAATCATATATGGTGCAATCTTTTTCAACTGTTGGGCAATTACCCCCACATATTCAGGTTTGGTATCGAAGCCCGAAACCTGATTGTAATGGTAGGTAACTGGACTTATTTTAAGTAACTGCTGCAAACCATCGGTGTATGGTTTAATTTCCTGTTTCAGGCGCGCATCCGAAGAGGCTGTCCAAGTACCGCCACCAGGTTTAGCGACAGTGCCGTTTACTTCAAGCATATAGAGAGGCGCATTGGTGCCTATACCCACATTTACTGTTACAGTAGCACCATTAATGCCCGATACACTACCCAGCACCAGACAGTTGCTGGCATTTACCGTAGCGTAAGCACCAATAGCAGTAGCATTTGTAAGAGCAGAGGTACCAACTCCGGCACTATAACCTAAACCGGTATTGTAATTTCCGGTTGAATTGACATTGAGTGCTGATGTACCCATAGCGGTATTATAAATACCGGTGGTGTTACCGAAAAGCGCCTGATAGCCACTGCCGGTGTTGTAATTACCGCTGGTATTGTTGTATAAAGCATTCTTACCATACGCACTGTTGCTGTTTCCGGTGGTGTTCAGTTGCAATGCCATGTAGCCGGTTCCGGTGTTCTCAAAACCCGAGGTATTTGTGTACAAGGCGGAATAACCGCTGGCTGTATTATAGTAACCCGTGTTGTTGCTGTAAAGAGATTGATAACCATCGGCAGTATTCCGGGTGCCGTTAGTGTTAGAATAAAGGGCATTTACTCCATTGGCGGTGTTGCTGTTTCCGGTATTGTTAGTAGTGAGCGCATTTACTCCGTTGGCGGTGTTGCCTTGTCCGGTAGTATTACTATATAGTGCGTATGATCCTGTGGCGGTATTATCACTTGAGGTATTTAAATAGAGTGCTTTCCATCCGCTGGCGGTGTTATTGTTCCCGGTAGAGTTAGAATAAAGTGCCCCCATTCCCGTAGCCGTATTATACTGTGACGAAGTGTTGGAATAAAGTGCATCCTCTCCGGTGGCGGTATTGTAGTTTCCGGTTGTGTTATTATAAAGTGCATTTACTCCATTAGCGGTATTGTAGTTTCCGTTGGTGTTAGAATAAAGTGCCTGAACTCCGTTGGCGGTATTAAAAATTCCGGAGGTGTTGGAGTAAAGGGCATTCGCTCCACTAGCAGTATTGTATCCTCCAATGGTGTTTAAATAAAGTGCCCTATACCCGTTAGCAGTGTTGTAATTACCGGAGGTGTTGGCATTGCCTGACTGAAAACCGAAAGATGTATTATACAATAAGTGGTCTATCCTTCCGGCTTTTTGGTTATTCACGCGGATATTTAAAGGAATGTTATCGGTGGTGCCTATAAAGTTAGTGCCATCAACGGTGCCGCTGTTGCCGCTTAATGTCCAAGCGCTTGGAACTGAAAACATATCACTTGCTTTCATTCTTCCTATGATACCGCTTGAATTTATTGTAAGGAGCGAATCCGTTATATATCCTGGTAATATACCCTGCACTCGCACAGGGCTAACTGCAGAGTTGGAATAAATATCCAGCAAATATGTCGGGCTTGAAATATTAATTCCCACTTTGCCCGAGCCGCTGATTTCAACACGCTGTGCATCGTTGGTTCCAAACAAAATGGAGTTGGGGCGGTAATTCCATATCACCGCATCGTCATGTAACCCTCCGTTAGATAGCCCATATAAAGTACCGCGGGTACCCGGTGCATTACCTCCATATGACACCATCATTCCAAATAGTTTGGTAGCAGAGTTATCCATAATATTTAAGACTGCATCTGTATTAATGGGTGAATTAATATTTACTGCATGGGGAACAATTCTTATTTCCTCATTATAAGAAAGCGATGGGTCTCCCAAGCCAAAACTTAAATACGAATTACTGTTTGTACCGCTCATATTCCACAGCATAGCATTATCAGCATTATCTGAGCTTATTCCCAAAAACAAACCATTGTTGCATGCATTAGAAGAACCTGGTTGAAGAATTCTTACCCCGTTCCTCCCACAAGGAAAAACCGCATCCGGATTTACTTTTAAATCAATAGCGTACTGAGGACTTGCCTGCCCAATGCCAATCAAATACGAATTGGCATAAAAACGCATGCGCTCTTTATTGTTTGCCGCTATCACAAAATCTTTAGTATCGGTAGTTCCTATAAAATTATTATTGATGGCAGCACCTACGATTGATGTAGGTGCGGTGGTTCCGCTGTTGCCGGTTAATCCCCAAGAGGTAACAGCTTCCTGTATACCCATGGAATTGATGACTACCCAACGATTATCTACAGTATTATACTGCATTGTAACCGATGCCTGATTTCCTATGGTAATATCTCCGCCTTGTCCGGTAATAATTCGATTAGCCGCTAAAGAAGTTGCATTCTGGTCTAACAGGTCAATATTTTCATTTGAGGCGTTGTAAAGTGTTACAATGCGCCCGTTGGTTCCACCGGTAAATCCGCTATAGGTAAAATCGTTACCGGTCGTATTGGTAATACGGTAGCTCGAAAACTTATTGGTAATTAAATCGAAGTTGTTATTGTTAGCAGAAGTATTCACGATACTGCTGCTGACGCGGTAAGCATAATCACCATTAATGTCTAAATAATTATTAGGCGCTACGGTTGCAATTCCAACTTTACCCGTGTTATCTATTCGCATTCTTTCTGCCAAGATGGTCGATGCATCAGGCGTTGTGTAAAAAGAAATTCTTCCGGGCATATCACCTGCTCCGGAACCCGCATCAACTGCCATTTCTATTTCAGCAGCATTCTGAAAAGCACTTCCGTCATAACCTTTACCGATTATTCTGGCTAATATTCCGGTATTATTTATTAAAGAAGGCGCTGCTAAGGTACCTTGTGCCCTGCGAAACCAAAATTCGTTCGGGTTACCATAATTACTGGAAACAAATATTTCATTCGCACCGGCTGTGGCATTAATAGCTTCGACTGTGCCCACCGGTACGGATGTTCCTAATCCTAATCGTCCGGTTGTTTTAACCCGTGCCGCTTCAATATTATTCGTTTTTATTACCCAATCCTGGTTATCAATAGTTCCAATAAAATTGGTGGCAGTATTTGTGCCTGCATTGCCGGTTATTCCCCATGCATTTAGAGCGCCATCAGCGCCTGTTGCTCCGGTAACACCTACGCCTGTTGGCCCTGTGGCACCTGTTATCCCGATTCCTGTAGCACCGGTTGTTCCATTAGTGCCTGTAGGTCCTGTTAGTCCTGTGGCACCGGTAGGACCGGTTATCCCAACTCCTGTTAAGCCAGTAGCTCCGTTATTCCCGGTTGGACCGGTAACTCCAACACCAGTTGCGCCTGTGGCACCAGTTGGTCCCGTAGCACCAGTACTTCCGTTACTGCCATTTGTACCAGTAGTGCCATTATTTCCTGTTGCCCCTGTTGGTCCGGTTATCCCAACTCCTGTTAAGCCGGTAGCTCCGTTATTACCTGTTGGACCAGTAACTCCAACACCAGTTGCGCCTGTGGCTCCTGTTGGTCCAGTAACACCTGTTGTTCCGTTACTACCATTGGTACCTGTAGGTCCATTATTTCCTGTTGCTCCGGTAGGTCCTGATATGCCAATTCCGGTTGCGCCCGTAGCTCCGTTATTACCCGTAGCACCGGTGGGGCCTGTGGCACCTCCTCCGGCACCTGTTACTCCGGTTGGTCCTGTTGCACCTGTTACTCCGTTAGTTCCCGTAGCACCGGTAGGACCTGTGATGCCAACCCCGGTTGCCCCTGTGGCACCGTCATTACCGTTATTTCCTGTTGCACCGGTAGCACCGGTAGCCCCCCCCCCCGCACCTGTTACTCCCGTTGGTCCTGTTGCACCTGTCACTCCGTTAGTTCCCGGAGTACCGGTAGGACCAGTAACACCTACTCCTGTTGCACCCGTTGCACCAGTCGAACCGTTATTTCCTGTTGCTCCGGTAGCGCCAGTAGCACCCCCTCCGGCACCTGTTACTCCGGTTGGGCCTGTTACTCCCGTTACTCCATTATTTCCTGTAGCACCGGTAGGTCCCGTAATGCCAACACCTGTTGCACCCGTTGCACCGACAGCACCGTTATTTCCTGTAGCACCGGTAGGGCCTGTGGCACCTCCTCCGGCACCTGTTAATCCGGTTGGCCCTGTTATACCCGTTACTCCGTTAGTTCCAGTAGCACCGGTAGGACCCGTAATGCCAACACCTGTTGCACCCGTTGCACCGTCATTACCGTTATTTCCTGTTGCCCCTGTTGCACCCGTGGCACCACCTCCGGCACCCGTTACTCCTGTAGGTCCTGTTGGACCTGTCAATCCCAAACCGGTTACTCCGGTTGCCCCGGTAGGGCCGGTAATGCCCACTCCCGTTGGACCCGTAGCACCTGGACTTCCGTTAGCCCCGGTAATGCCAACCCCATTTGCTCCTGTAGGTCCAGTAGGACCTGTAAATCCGTTATTTCCGGCAGTTCCCGCAACACCCTGTGGGCCAGTCGGACCGGTAGGACCGGTCGCACCTGTACCTGCCGCTCCACCAGCAGTTTCGGCATATAGAGCATATGGCACACTTACCAATTCACTTGAACCCATATTTAGGTAATTTATACCTCCGTTTGGATCAAACTCAACCAATAAGTATTTATTCCCTCCGGCCCAGGTTATAGCCGTAAAACTTCCTATAACCGGATTGCCATAGCCAATCTTTACGGTAAATAATCCAAACTGATTAGTTGTGGCAGTTTGAGTTTCCTGGTAAACCGGGAAGCCCGGATTAATACCGGTATTGATGGTAAGTCTTAGGGATATGTTTCGGCTGACCAATGGATTGCCACCACCATCTCGTGCTATAGCTTGGTAGTTGATTGCTTGCGGAACTTGTGCAGTAGTCCATAAAAAGGTCAGTATCGCCATTAAGACGAGTATAGGTTTCTTCATAAAATATATAACGTACTTAGTGTAAATCAAACGGGAAAGTATGATTTTGTCTCACACCAAATAATAATTATTGTTGAAAATAATAATGGTTGAAGTGCAAAGAAAAATATTTACCAGAACAACATCATTGATGATAAGAAGAGTAGCCGATATAGTGTTGTGGCCGTAAGTATAATAAGGTAGGAGAGTAGTTAGCTGTTTACGGTCTTAATCGTTCTCTAAATTTTTACTAATGGTAAACCTGAAAGTAGTCCCCTTATCAGGTTCGGATTCGAACCAGATTCTTCCGCCATGGAGCTGAACTATTTTTTTACAGATGGCTAAACCCACACCTGTCCCGGGATATTCGGTAACGTTATGCAGCCTCTGAAATATCTGGAAAACCTTCTCTTTAAATTCGGGCTTTATACCTATGCCATTATCAGCTACACCAAATTCCCATTCGTCCTCACGCTCAGCACAACTAATAGTAATAACTGGTTGTTTGTCTTTTACAAATTTAATTCCATTGTCAATTAAATTCTGGATCAACTGATAAAGCTGATTGGGCTCGGCTGTAATAATAGGAAGCTTTGGAATTATCAGTTCTGCCTTACTTGTTTTAATAGTACTTTCTAATCCTTTCTTCACGTCCGTTAAAACCTGATTCATATCAGTCTTTACAAACGATTTGGTTGCAGATGTAATACGAGAGTAATTCAGTAAATCGAGAATCAGCGTTTGCATACGTTTGGCTCCGCCTACCGAAAAATCGATGAACTCCAAGGCTTCCGTATCAAGCTTGTCTTTGTAACGCATTTCCAACAGTTGCAGATAACTGGCAATGGTGCGAAGAGGTCCCTGCAAATCGTGCGAAGCTACGTAAGCAAAACGTTCCAGTTCTTCGTTAGAACGCTCAAGTAGCCTGGCGCGTTTTTCCAGTTCGGTCTGAGTTTCTTTTAAGTCAGAAATATCAAAAACCATCACCATACCATAAATAACTTGGCCATGTTCATCGCGGATCGGAATATGATAAACTTTTAAAGAACGTCCGTTTAGATCCTGGTCACTTTCACTGCTTTCACCGGCTAAAATGCCTCGATAGATTTTTCCGGCACGCTCATGCTCGCTTTCACGGATTGTTTCAAAAACAGTTTTGCCTTCAATCTCATTTTTCTTTTTACTTACAATGCCTACCAGCGGACCTTCTGCCAAAATAAACCGGAGGTTCTTATCGAAAATAAACATGGCAGCTTTAGGAAGATGGCGGGCTATTTCATGATATAACTGCTCCGATTTCCGGAGCTCTTCTTTAGCTTCTCTTATAGCGGTTACATCCGCAGCTACCCCCAAAATATTTATGTTGTTTCCTTTAAATGATGGGATAGGTTTCTTAACAGTTTGCAGCCAGATAACTTTTCCGGTTTCTGGATTCACAAAGCCCTGTTCTGTAAATTGAACTTCTTTTCCAACTTTCCTAACCTCTTCATCCTGTTCTTTAAATTCTTTTAATTCTTCGGGGCTAAAATTGTATTCGGTATCGTGATGACCTTCCATTTCTTCAGTCTTCATGCCATAGAAATGTGCTGTTGCTTTGTTGGCTAACAGAAACTTACCTTCCTGGTCTTTTACAAAAAGAAGATTAGGAGTAGAATCAATAATCAGTCTCAAAAAGTCTTTCTGTTGTTGGAGTTCCTGCTGGATAAGCGCCTTGGAGTTTATCTCGATCGCCATTCTTTCGTTCATTTCCTCCAGTTCTTTTGTGCGCTCTTTTACTTTTTCTTCCAGATCATTATTGTAATCTTTTAGTAATTTTTCGTTGTTCTTCCGGTCGCTGATGTCGCGCACGTGCATTAAAAGTGACGGAGTGCCTTTGAAATCTATTTGTGCCACACTTACGTCAATCGGGATGACACTGCCGTCTTTAGCTATAGCTTCGCTTTCGAACTTTGAAATTAGTCCGTTAATAATATTCGGCTGACGTGCTTTGATTGCATCACGTAATTGTACTGGCGAAATATCATAGATAGTTTTTCCTATAATACTGTCCGGGCTATCACACTTGTGAAGCTTACACGCGGCTTCGTTCACGTCAATAATTACACCTTCATAGCTTTCTATAAAAATTGCATCAGGTGAGTTGTTATATATATCTCGGAAACGCCTTTCGCTGTTCCGTAAAGAAACTTCTGATATTCTTCTTTCCTTAATCTGATCCGAAAGTTTTTGATTAGCTTCGGAAAGTTGTCGCGTACGGGTATTTACTTTTATTTCAAGATCATCTCTAGCTTCTATCAGTTCTTTTTCCAATTCCCGTTGTTCTGTAACTACAGTGGCTATAGCAATAGCCCCTGCAAATTCGCCCTTTTCATTAGTAATGGGTCTGCCGTTCATGCGTACCCATATCTGTTCTCCGCTTTTTGATTTTATCTGAATGTCATAAATATCTGCAACTCCTTTTTTCCTCAACTCAAATTTTCTTTTAGCCACTTGACCGTTCTTTTCGTCATAGAGCATATAAAAAATGTCTTTGCCAATAACTTCCCCTATGGTATACCCAAGGTTTTTGCAAAAGCGTTCGTTGGCATATGCCACTTCACCTTTAGAGTTTACACAGTAAATACCTTCGTTAATAGCTTCGACCAAATCCCTGAAATGAACGCGCATCTCCGTTTCCGCATTACCGGAAATCAGTATGTATTGTTCGGGAGTGTTTTTGTTGTCCATAGTAGAAAAGGAGTTCGAAAATAATATTTTCTCTTTCTGAGGGTTCTATGATTTTAAATAGCTAGCTGTTTAAATGTGTTTTGCGAACAAAGAGCAACTTGTATACGGCAAAAGGATAAAAAGGTTGTAGTATGAAGAGCAAAGTTTTGTCCCTGCGTTTATGTTGAAACTTTCTTTGGAGATATTGCGGGGTGAATTACATTCGTGCCCGGATAAACGATTTAACCATGGGCAAAAAAATTCTCTTAGAACATGTAAATGTTCCCTGTATTGAAACTTACGAAGTTTACCGCAAAACCGGTGGCTATGCTTCGGTTGAAAAAGCATTGAAGATGACTCCCACTGAAATTGTGGAAGAAGTGAAAAAGAGCGGACTGCGCGGTCGAGGTGGCGCGGGTTTCCCTATGGGTTTAAAATGGAGCTTTATTGGAAAGAATAATCCGGTTCACCATTTGGTTTGCAATGCCGATGAAAGCGAGCCGGGTACTTTCAAAGACCGATACCTGATGGAAAAACTTCCACACCTGTTGATTGAAGGAATGATTGCTTCCAGCTTTGCACTTGAAGCTCATCTATCTTACATCTATATCCGCGGAGAGTATATGTGGATTTACCGGATTCTCGAACGAGCCATTAACGAAGCGTATGCCAATGGATGGCTCGGCAAAAATATTAAGGGCAGCGGCTACGATTTAGATTTACACGTAACCTGCGGAGCTGGTGCATACATTTGTGGTGAGGAAACCGCCTTGCTTGAATCGCTCGAAGGCAAGCGCGGCAACCCGCGCATCAAACCGCCTTTCCCTGCAGTGGTTGGTTTGTATGGCAACCCTACAGTGGTTAACAATGTGGAGAGTTTAATGAATGTGCCGTGGATAGTGCAGAATGGTGGTGACGAATACGCCAAGATTGGAATTGGCAAAAGCACCGGCACTAAAATGATTTCTGCTTCGGGTAATATCAATAAACCTGGTGTATATGAAATTGAATTAAACGTACCGGTTGAAGAATTTGTAATGAGCGATGAATATTGCGGAGGTATGCAAACGGATAGACCGTTAAAAGCCTGTGTGCCTGGTGGCTCATCGGTGCCTATTCTTCCGGCAGAATTACTTTTTAAAACGGCTAAAGGCGAACAACGTTTAATGACTTACGAAAGCATGAGCGATGGCGGTTTTGCCACAGGTAGTATGATTGGCTCGGGCGGATTTATAGTTTATGACGACCGCCAGTGTATTGTGCGCAATACTTGGAATTTCTCACGTTTCTATCACCACGAAAGTTGTGGGCAGTGTTCGCCTTGCCGCGAAGGAACCGGTTGGCTTGAGAAAGTGACCTGGCGCATAGAGCACGGCTACGGCAACATGGAGGACATTGATTTGCTCTGGGATATACAGCGCAAAATTGAAGGCAATACTATTTGTCCGCTGGGTGATGCGGCTGCTTGGCCGGTGGCTGCGGCTATCCGCCATTTCCGCCACGAGTTCGAATACCATGTTCGCTTTCCCGAAAAAATAAAAGACCGCAAGCACTTTGAAAGCGAACCTTGGGAAAAGGTGGCACATCTTATGAAGGAGGAGGCCGTATCAGTTTAAGGGGTTTTTAACTTTCTTTCTAAATATACATCTCTAACACACTACCATGAAAAAACTACCCTTTCTTCTTCTGACATTTGCTATGGTTTTATCGCTCTGCACTTTCGGAACAACAGGCGATTCAACAGAATCAACCGCTCTCAGTTTAGCTGCTGTATCCGACTCTACACCAGCAGCCATGGCATTTAATGTAGATAGCGCCACGGCACAATACTTAAATACATTAAACGGTGAAGCGCGCCAAAAATCCGATTCGTATTTTGAAGGTGGCTATGCATTACAGGTGGTGAATTTATTTTATGGCCTGTTAGTGGCCTTGGTGTTTTTAAAACTCGGTTTGGGCAAACAAATTAAACGCGTTGCTACCAAAGTATCAAACGCTAATCTGCAGAACCTGATTTACGTCGTGCTTTATCTGTTGCTTAGCTGGGCACTTTCGTTTCCGCTGAGTGTGTATACCGATTATATCCGCGAGCATAATTTTGGCCTATCTAACCTGACCTTTGTTGGCTGGCTGACTGAAAACTTACAGAGTCTTGGTGTAGGAATTGTTTTAGGGGCACCAATGGTGATGTTGCTTTACATTGCCCTTCGCAAAACCGGTAAGCGCTGGTGGATTTGGGGAGCCAGCGGAGCTATCATCTTTATGATGTTCATTTCGTTTATCGCACCGGTCTTCATTTCTCCTATCTTTAATAAATACGAACCCTTGGAAGAAGGCCCGCTGAAACAGGAAATACTTTCAATGGCGCGTGCTAATTGTATACCTGCTGAAAACGTTTACAAATTCGATGCCTCCAAACAAAGCAAACGGGTAAGCGCCAACGTAAGCGGCTTCGCCAGTACCACGCGCATTTCGCTGAACGATAATTTACTGAACCGGTGCACACCAGCAGAAATAAAAGCGGTGATGGGTCACGAGATGGGTCATTATGTTCTTAATCACGTTTATAAAGGAGTGATTGAATTTGGTGTGCTCATATTTATTGTTTTTGCACTTTTAAATTGGGCACTGAATAAACTGATAAGTGCCAGAGGAGCCAGTTGGGGCATTGAAAGCATCAGCGATGTAGCTGGTCTTCCGCTACTGGCATTTATTTTGTCGTTTGTTTTCTTTATTGCCACTCCTGTAACCAACACCATGATTCGTACACAAGAAATGGAAGCCGACCAGTTTGGATTAAATGCAGCACGCGAACCGGATGCGGAAGCGCATGTAGATATGATGCTCTCGGAATACCGCAAAGTTGATCCGGGCAAATGGGAAGAAATTTTCTTCTTCGACCATCCAAGCGGAAGAGTGCGTATTGAAACTGCCATGAAATGGAAGGCGGAGCATTTGAAGGATTGTAAATAGAAAACTAAAGTTATATGTCACTCTGAGCGTAGTCGAAGGGGTTAAGCGAATATGCTTCTACTTCGCTCAGCACGACATACTTTGTTATTGGTATCTGCTTATCAAATCCCAAACCAGCAGGTAACATTCGCTTTGGTAATTTTTCAAATCGATCTTTTTTACCCAACGCACTTCATCAATATCCTCTTCGGTTTGCGGAGTTAATTTGAATTGATTGGGCTTGGCTTTCATTTCGTACCAGCTTGTTGCCTTTAAAGAATTTTTTCCTTTCAAACGATAAGCATGATAAGTATGCACCGGTTGTTCAGAAATACTTTTAATCACCACACCGGTTTCTTCTTCCACCTCGCGCACAGCTCCGTCAATTATTTTTTCTTCGGCTTCTATTTTTCCTTTAGGTAAATCCCATTTGCCTCTGCGATGAATCATAAGCAGTTCATCTTTTTCATTGAATACAATTCCGCCACCGGCAATTACCATTTTAACGTATCCTTTAAAGTTACGCATTACTTTATCGGGGTTGGTTGTAACAGCCAGTACGTTCCTGTTGGTTTTACCATCAAAGAAAGTTTCGGAAGAGCTGAAGAATTTCTCTATTTCTCTTTCATCTCTGAAAATGGTTGTAAACTTTTTGTTCATTTGCGCACGATCACTGGTGACCTGAACAAACGAATCATTGTAGTAAATTTTAAAATCTCTAATCATTGTATGATTTATAATAACGTAATAGCGCGTGAAGTTGCAGAGTATCTGTTGGAAATTAAAGCCGTGGTGCTGAAACCAGATGAACCTTTCACCTGGGCAAGCGGTTTAAAAAGTCCGATATACTGCGATAACCGCAAAACACTTTCTTTTAATAAAGTGCGAAGCTACATTAAAACAGCGTTTGCCGACACCATTGCTGAAGAATTTGAAACATGTGAAGTGATAGCCGGTGTTGCCACAGCCGGAATTCCCCACGGGGTATTGGTTGCGGATGTGCTTAACAAACCATTTGTATATGTGCGCGATAAAGCAAAAGCACATGGTATGGAAAATTTAATTGAAGGGAAACTTGAGAAAGGACAAAAAGTAGTGTTGATTGAAGATTTAATCTCTACTGGTGGTAGTTCATTGAAAGCAGTAGACGCTTTGCGCACGGCAGGAGCTGAGGTGCTTGGTCTTGGAGCTATTTTTACTTATGGTTTTGATAAAGCTGAAAAAGCATTTGAAGATGCAAAGTGTAAATTCTTTACCCTGTCCGATTATCCCACTTTACTTGAGGTTGCTTTAAGGCAGGATTACATCAAGAAAGAAGAAAAAGAAACTTTGTTGAAGTGGTATCAGAATCCAGAGGGATGGAAAAAGTAATTGCAGAATAATGTCATGCTGTTGAAAGTTGAAGCACTATGCTCTTCCTGCTAAAAGATACAACACCGCCATCCGTATCGCCACTCCGTTTTCAACCTGCTGAAGAATAAGCGATTGTTTTGAATCTGCCACATCACTGTTCAACTCCACTCCCCTGTTAATTGGCCCGGGGTGCATAATGGAAATATCTTTATTAATAGAGTTGAGCAATACTTTGTTTACTCCATAGAAAAGAGAATATTCTCTAAGCGATGGAACAAATTTTATATCCATGCGCTCTAACTGAATACGCAACACATTGGCCACATCGCACCATTCTAAAGCTTTCTTTAAGTTCGGTTCGTACGTTACGCCCAACTCTTCAATGTGTTTTGGAATTAATGTTGGCGGACCGCACACTTTTACTTTCGCCCCCATCTTTGCCATTAGCGGAATGTCTGAACCAGCTACACGCGAATGTTTAATGTCGCCAATAATTAAGTAATTCAATCCTTTCAATTCTCCGAATTTCTCTCTAACAGAATATCCGTCAAGTAGCCCTTGCGTTGGATGCTCGTTGGTGCCATCTCCTGCATTAACAATGTTGGCTGAAATATTTTCAGAAAGAAAATTAGCCGCACCTGAACTAGAGTGGCGCATCACAATCATGTCCACTTTCATGGCGAGGATGTTGCGGACTGTATCTAAAAGCGTTTCTCCTTTTTTAACCGATGAGCCCGAAGCAGTGAAGTTAATTGTGTCTGCACTCAATCTCTTTTCCGCTAATTCAAACGATATTCTTGTTCTTGTACTGTCTTCGAAAAACAGGTTGGCAATAGTAATGTCGCGTAGAGAAGGAACTTTTTTTATCGGTCGCTGAAGAATGTCTTTAAAGTTATCGGCCGTTTGAAAAATGAGTTCAATATCTTGCTTAGTTACATACTTTAAACCGAGAAGGTGCTTTTGACTAAGTGCGCTCATTTATATTTATTGTCTATTGTCTCCTTTCTTCGTCTTCTATAATCCAAACTTTATCAACTCCATCCGTCTCTTTCCATTCTACTTTAACCTTTTCAGCAGTAATAGAATCCACCACTTTTCCTACATATTTGGCCTGTATTGGGAGGTGACGCTGCAACCTTCTGTCAATAAGTACTAACAATTCTACATCTGCCGGTCGGCCGTATGCCAACATTGCATCGAGTGCAGACCGGATAGTGCGACCGGTGTAAAGTACATCGTCAATCAGGATAATATTTTTTCCCTCCAGCGAAAATTCAATATCGGTTTCATCGGCAATCATCGGTTTGTCTTTCAACCGGATGTCATCGCGGTGAAAAGTGATGTCTAGTTTACCGTAATCAATATTTTTCGTCTTTAATATTTCAGTTAGTTTCCTATGAATTCTGTCAGCGAGAAACACTCCGCGAGGCTGTACACCTATGATAGCTGAATTCGAAAAATCTTTATGCTGTTCAATTAACTGATGGCAAAGACGAGTAATGGTGAGATCTAATTTTTTGCTGTCGAGTAAAATGCGTGGTTGCATTGTTGATTTGGTTATGCGAATATAATTTTTTTTGCGTAAACCGGTGTTGCAACGCAGCGGAAACATTTTTTTTGATTTTTCATAGGGGAATGTGGGAAGAAGTGTGCATAACTTATAGGTAGGAATTTTTTGCAGGATGCATTTCGTTTTTACTTTTCCACCACAAAACCAAATTAAACCATGGCAACAAAAAAGAAAGCTGCTAAAAAAGCAGCACCAAAAAAGGCAGCTAAGAAAGCAGCAGCCCCAAAAGCTAAGCGTAAACCAAACGCGGCATTTATGAAACCGTTAACTCCAGATGCTGCATTGGCTGCGGTTGTAGGAAGCAAACCGCTTCCACGTACCGAAATCGTGAAGCAGATGTGGGTTTACATCAAGAAGAACAAACTTCAGGATGCA
>CAIYOV010000541.1 GCA_903927935.1 uncultured Bacteroidota bacterium
ATAATGAATGAGGAAGAAAAAGTTTTGCTCAGTATCAATGGAATCAAACCACTCTTGCTGCATCTCTTTGGTAATTTCTCCTTTATAAAACATAAAACGAGAAATTTTCTGGTCATTGCGCCACTCACGAACCAGTTCTGTTTGTTCCTGTTGCAGGCGCTCCAACGTAATTCCGTATCGTGTAATCCTCATTTTAAAATTTCCTGAATTAAATAAGGAGGTTTTTTGTGTTGCAAGGCAAACAGTCGGTTTAGATATTCACCAATAATTCCAAGCGAAAAAAGAATTAGCCCGGTTGACATAAAAATGGAAACAATGAGCGCTGTAAATCCAAGTGGTGAGCCCAAAGTAATTTTCAAATAAACGAAATAGATAACCATCATCAAACAAACCCAAAACGATGAAAGACCAAACCAGGTCATAAAACGTAGCGGTATAGTAGTGTAGGAAAAAATGAGATTGAGTGAAAGAAAAATCAATTTGACTAAACTATATCCCGAGGCACCTTCTCTGCGTGATTCATGGCGTACGTCCTGCCACTCAATTTTGGTGGTATGCCACGACAGAATTTCATCTACAAATGTAAAGGAGTGGTTGTAGTCCTTTATTTTATCAATCACACTTCGGTGAATTATTTTAAAACTTGAACCCTGTCCAACTGTATTTCCAAATTTCTCAAAAATAAATCCCACTACATTACTCCCCCATTTCCTTACCGGTGAATGTTGTCGCTCATTTTGATAAGTTCCGTAAACTAAATCAGAAGAAGTGGAAAGTGCTTTTGAAATCAACAACTCAATATCTTCGGGCAAAAACTGTAAATCATCGTCTATGGTAATTACATACTCCCCTTTTGCGAATTGAAATCCGCAAAGTAAAGCCTTATGTTGTCCGAAATTTCCTCTGAGATGAATTGCGGTAATCTTTTCCTTAAATTTTTGCTTCATTTGCTTGAGAATACTCCAACTTCCATCGCTGCTGCAATCGTTTACTAGGATAATTTCATAAAACGCATTAATTTTTTGAAAGGTGGCATCAATTCTCGCACACAATTCCTCCAATGTTTTTTCGCTGTTGAACACAGGAACTACTACAGAATATTGAGGGGTAAAATTCATTTATAGCTCAATCAATTCAGAACAAATAATTTTTTCAGTTTCAATATAAACACTTCCCCACGATAAGCCAACACCAAAACCTGACAAAAGTAAATTCAGCTTTTGCGAAATCAACAGTTCTCTAAGCTTCACTACCATTGTTAGCGGGACCGTTGCTGAACTTGTATTGCCATAATCATACAAACAATAAGGAACTTTCTCTGCTTCTACCTGTAATTTTTTCCTCACGCTTTCGAGCATCAACAAATTCGCTTGATGAAAAACAAAGAAATCAACAGTCGACTTTTCAATTCCTTTTTCCTTTAAAAGAGCATTAATATTTGGTGCAACTTCACGTAAAGCAAAATTGAAAATTTTCAAGCCATCTAATTTCATATCAAGATTATTCCGCAGATTGCCACCATCATATTTCTTTACTTCAAAAGATTTTGTTGATACGGGATTGCGGTATCCTCCATCGGGAATTATAATGTCGTCAAATTCCTTTCCATCTGTTTGAAGATTGAAATGAATGTTGTGATTCAGCGAAAATTCAAGTGCTGTGGCTGTGCCGGCATCAGAAAAAAGCGGGGCGGTACTTTTATCCTGCATTGAAATAGTTCTTGTAGAAATATCACCTACCAGTAGTAATGCCTTTCCGCCAATCATATTCTGCAGCAAACTGCTAACTAAAGAAAGACCATATACATAGCCGGAACAACCAAGGTTTACATCAAACGCCATACAACTTTTCGACAACTTCAGTTTTTCTTGAAGAATGGATGATGTATTCGGAATTAAGTAGTCGGGAGTTTGTGTGATAAATACAAGAATTTTTATTTCATCTCGGCTCCAGTTTAAATCTGTAACTAGTTTCTCTGCAGCAGCAACACACAAATCAGAAGCAGTAACACCTTCTTCTGCAACTCTCCGAAAACGAATACCAACAGTTTTGATAAAAAGCTCCCGTTCATTTTCAGAGAGCAATGAAAAATTTTTATTGTCTTGTATTTGTTTGGGAACGCAAGAAGAAATACCGCTTAGTTTAATATTGGGAACTGTGAATACAGCCATGCCTATTTATTTTTCACCACTTCAAAAAGTTCAGCAACGGTATTTGCGCTTTTCAAATCTTCGGCAGTAACGGTTTTTCCAAAGTCCGCATCTATCATGGCAATTACAATCAGCGCCATCATACTTCCCCACTCTTCCAATTCACGATATCTTGTATTCGCCTGAATAGAGGACGGTTCTGTTTGGTGAAAACATTCGGCAAATTTTTGAATAAAATCTTCTAATTGCATATTGGCAAATTAAATTCTTTATTGCGTAACACGCGGCAGAAAATTCCGAACGCGAATAGCATTTGCGGTATCGTGTTGATTTAAATAATGTTTTATGAGAAACAAATAAGGGAACCTTTCCTTCTCTCCATGCCGTATGTCCTCCTCAAAATATTTCACAGCACTTGCTGTATCACGTTCCAGCATATAATAAACTGCATAATTGTAGTAAGGTAAAAATGAGTCGGGATTTAATTTCATCAAAGCATCATTACAAGCTAGTGCCTTAGCTTTTTCGCCTTTTAAATAATAAAGCTTCGCAAGTTCTACTAACACTTTCTGGTTGTCTTTTTTTGCCTTCAACGCTTTTTCATACCACATTATTGCTTCTGAAGTATCCTTGGACATCTGAAATGCCATTGCTAAATTATTTGCAGAACGCCACAAAGTCGAATCAATGGTAAATGCTTTTTGAAAAAGCGGAATTGCCATCGAATTGTTCTTTTGCTCAATAGCATATAGCATTCCAAGTTCTTCAATAGCCGCGGCATAATCGGGATACTCTTTTATTGCCTGATTGTAATAGTGAATTGCCTTCGATGATTCGGTTTGCAGTTTTTCCGGAGTCAGATCTTTGTCGGTTCTATATAACCTGCGAATTTCCTTTGCCATCATGTAATTGGCTTTAGCAGATTTTTCAAGATGCGGCATATCAGCCTCAAACAAAGTGATGGTATTTTTCCAATCACTATTACGTGCGATTGTTTCGTAACTATAGAATACCAGCAAACCAACGGCCAGCGTAAGTTGCAAATAATTTGAGCGGAACGAAAAATTATTTGCTTCAGTTTTCTTCTTTGATTTATGGCGGCCTGTTAAAATTTCTTTATTGAAATATTTATCAAGCACAAATGCAAGCAGCACACAAAACGAAAGGGAAGCTATAAGCAAAACACGCTCACCAACAATGCCGGGTAACGGCTGAATAATGTTTGAGGCGAGAGAGATTTGGATGAGATAGAATAAAAGAAAAAACGAGACAAAAATATTTTTTCGAAAAAAGTAAACTGCGGCACATAAAAGAGAAATATGAATTGCCAAAGATGCCATCGACAGCAAGGAAAAAAATGGTTTTAGTTCAATGAAATTTACACCATAATAAAAACTGAATTGAACAGGTGCAATAAGCAATTTGACGTAATATAGCAGTGAGTACAAGGCAGTTCCTAACTTAATAGAGTAACTGTTTATATAAGGGAGCGGAGTTTCTACATATTCATATGGGCGTGCGAGACCCGGTAACGATTTGAGCAGGATTAAATAGTAAACCACTGTTATTACCGCAAGAGCAAAGAAAATGTAACCGGCTTTTTTTACTTCTTTCTTTTGCAAAGAAATCATCAACGGAATCAAAACAATAAAAGGAATGCCTGAAATTTTTGAAAGAAGTGAGAAGAAGAAAAAAAGAACACCTACAGCGAAATATTTTTTGTTTTCCGATTCTGCATATTTTAAAAAGAATAGCGCAGATAGAAAAATAAAAATCAGCACTAAAATTTCATCGCGGCCTTTTAAACTGGCAACAACTTCAGTATGCATCGGATGAGCTGCATAAATTAATACCCCAATAAAGAGAACTGAAAAATATTTTCGATCAAAGAGTTCTAACAACAGCTTTAAAATCAAACAACACCCAAGTGCATAAAAAAGAATATTAATGAAGTGACTGATATGAGGATTCCAGCCGAATAGAGAATATTCAATAGCATAACTTGCTTTTACCAATGGGCGGTAATCAACGTACATTCCGTTTTCCGAAATATAGTTGGTGGTAAAAATTTCATACAAACCACTAATGCCTTTTTCAATTACCGGATTGTGGTTTGTTACCAAATGGTCATCCATTCCATAATCGTTAGGAATGGTATTAGCATAAATTAAAAAACAAAACACTGCGATAACGAGGTAAAAAAAGCGCGGACCCCTTTCTACAAGAAATTCTGTTGCAAAAAAATTGTTCTGTGTTGCTTTCAAAATACTGATGCTTTAATCAACATACTATGTGCATTCGCAAATCTATTATTTAAGGTGCATAATGATAATTTTCTAATTTGCCCGCGATTTAAGAAGTCACCAGGATTTATGCGCAAGCTTTTAGTAATTTTCTCTGTAAGTATTTTATTATCCGCTATATCTTTTTCCCAAACCGCGACTATTCACGGAGTGATAAAAGACGGTGCTTCCGGTGAACTTTTAGAAAGCGCTACCGTACTGCAACCACCTTCAAATGGAACTACTACCGATGCAAAAGGGAATTATGAATTGAAAGTAGCTTCAGGTGAGGTTACTCTAATTGTGAGCTACATCGGCATGAGCCCTGACACGGTTCATTTTAAAGCAAAAGACGGGGAAGTAAAAACGCTTGATATTTCAATGGGCGGTTCACCGGTTGAATTGCAGCAGGTAGTAATTGGCGAAAGTAAGATTGCTGTAAAGCTTCAGAAGGTAACACAATCGGTTGACGTGATAAAGCCGCGCATGCTGGAAAGCAACAACGTTACAAACATGCAACAGGCAGTAATGAAACTTCCAGGGGTAACGGTACTCGATAATCAAATGAGTGTGCGCGGGGGAAGCGGTTATGCGTATGGGACGGGTAGCCGTGTAATGTTAGTCGTGGATGAAATGCCTTTGATGACAGCCGACCGCGGTGAAATTAAGTGGGCATTTATTCCTACTGAGAATACAGAACAGATGGAATTAATAAAAGGGGCATCGACTGTTCAGTATGGATCTTCGGCTTTGAATGGTGTATTAAATGTAACTACTTCATATGCACGCGATACACCGAGCACCAGATTCACTTTCTTTTATGAGGGTGTAGGCAAACCATCGGTTGATTCGTTTCAGTGGTGGAAACGAAACGGGAAATTTTTCGAAAATCCCAACACGATTGGAATGACATTTCTGCACAAGCAAAAATTTGGCGATGTAGATTTTGTTTTTGGAGGAATGATGCAGGGGCAGCAAAGTCATTTGGATCATGAGTATGATTACTTCACCCGCTTCAACAACAAAATTCGCTGGCAACCGAAAAAATTAAAGCGTTTAACTATTGAGCTTTCTACGAATATTCTTTATCGCAAAAGCGGGTTCCAGTTTTACTGGCAGGATGGCGGACATCCATATCAGGGAAATACCGGTGTGCTTTTAGGTGAACGATATTTCTATGCATATATAGACCCGAAGTTTCGTTATCTGGATAAGAAAAATAATCAGCATAAGCTTTACACAAGAGTATATCGTCAACGAAATTTAGATGGGCTTACTAATTTTTGGGTTTTCAGGGTTGATTATCAATTCCGTCATGATTTTGGGAAAATATTTCACCTGTTGTTTGGCATAAACAACGAACACGGAATGGTGAAAGACGGAACCCTCGGCACCCATCAAACCGATTTTGGAGGGGGATTCATTGCCGGAGAATTAAATTGGAAATGGCTAACAGTAAATGCGGGGGTACGTGAAGAATACGTGCGCCTGGATAGTGCTATTACTCCGACTATTCCGGTTTGCCGTGTGGGACTCAATTTCGAAATCAGAAAATTCAATTACATCCGCGCTTCGTTTGGTCAATCTTTTCGTGTGCCTAGTATAGCTGAGCGGTTTGTAGTATATAATCTTGCGGGTATCCGCATCTTACCCAACTATGATATTAAACCTGAAAAAGGGTTTACAATGGAACTTGGCTATAAAAGAAGTTTCAAGATTAAAAACTGGCTGGGCTATTTTGATGCGGTTGCATTCTGGACAGAATTTAAAGACATGATTGAATTTCAATTCGGGTCAAAATTCGACAACACCGGTTTCTATCCTTTCTTTCAATCGCAGAATGTTAGTAAGGCACGTATTTTTGGCTTGGAAGCTTCGCTGGTTGGTGAAGGCAAAATGGGGCCGGTTGATATGAGTGTTATGCTTGGCTACACTTATTTTTACGGAGTAGATTTGAACGACACCACCTGGGGTGCAAATGTTCGTAATAAAAACATTGGAAAATTTTTAGGCGATGCATTTACTCACTTTGCAATACCCACCGCCAAAGATGATTACACCTGGGATTCGCTTACCGCAGGAATGCTGAAATATCGAAATCCACATACCTTTAAGGCCGACTTCGATTTTATTATTTACGATAAATATCACCTGGGAACTTCTATTCAGTATTACAGTTACATGACCCAGATTGATAAAATTTTCGGGGTATTCATTCCCGGTATAAACCAGTTGCGGGCGGAGAAAAGAAACCAGGGCGATGTGATATGGGATTTACGTGCCGGCTACGAAATCAACAAAAACATTTCTATTAATTTTTTGGTTAAAAATATACTGAATACCTACTATGCACTGCGTATTGCACGACCCGACAAACCCCGCTCATTTACCGTTCAAATGATTGTGAACTTTGGCGGAAGGCAGAACAAAGTGGCCAATAATGCTTCGGCACGACTGAGCGGATATTGATAAAACTCAGTTTTCTTCAACCTCTTTTTTCGAATATATTTGACCCATCACACACTAAAATTTTTTTGGCTATGAAGGACTACACACGATTATTCGACATTCTCTATTATCAAAATGCCAACTACCCTCAACCGGATGCGTTTGGGTACAAAGTAAATGGCGAATGGAAAAAAGTTTCAACGCAGGAAATTATTGATACCGGTAACAGAGTGAGTTTATCGCTTTTAAAACTTGGCGTAAAACCCGATGATAAAATTGCTCTTGTATCTAACAACCGGCCGGAGTGGAACATAGTTGATTTGGGCGTTCTTCAAACAGGCGCGGTACTTGTTCCGGTGTATCCCACTATTACCGAGCACGAATACAAATTTATTTTCAACGATGCTGAAATAAAATACGTATTCGTTTCTGATAAAAACCTGGCCGCTAAAATTTCGCATATCAAAAATGATATTCCTACACTGAAAGATATTTTCACTTTCGAAAAAACGGATGGCTTTACAAGTTTCACTGATTTTCTGGAACTGGGAAACGGAACAGATTTAAATGAAGTAGAAAAAATAAAATCTTCTGTAAGCCCCTTATCACTCGCTACCATTATTTATACCTCAGGCACTACCGGAAACCCAAAAGGTGTAATGCTGTCGCATAATAATATTGTGAGCAATGTGAAAGCTGTGCTACCGGTTCTTCCGCTCGATGAAACCAAACGGGTACTGAGTTTTCTTCCGCTCTGTCACATTTTTGAACGAGTGGTGGTGTATGTATATATGGCCCGCGGGGTTTCTGTTTATTATGCAGAAAGTATGGAAAGCATTGCTGACAATCTGAAAGAAGTGAAACCCAATTTCTTTACCAGTGTACCGCGTCTGCTCGAAAAAGTGTATATCAAATTGCAGGGAGCTGCGGCCAATCTGGACGGCTGGAAAAAAACGCTTTACAATAATGCACTCGATTTTGCAAATAACTTCTCTTCTGAAAAGGAATATAGCCTGGGCGATAAACTGAAGCGGGCATTATACGATAAGCTTATCTATAAAAAATGGCGTGAAGCACTAGGTGGAAATTGTGAAGGAATTGTAACCGGTGCCGCAGCTCTTAACCCTTTATTGGCGCGTGTATTTACCTGTGCCGGAATTCCGGTTATGGAGGGATACGGACAAACAGAATCTTCTCCGGTTATCTCTATCAATCCGTTTGACATAAACAGAATAAAATTCGGAACCGTTGGAATTCCTATCGAAGGTTGTGAGGTAAAACTTGACCATCGCGAAGGTATGGCAGAAGGCGAGGGAGAGATTTGGGCCAAAGGTCCGAATGTGATGATGGGCTATTATAAGCGTCCGGATATTACTGCCGAAACAGTTGTGGACGGATGGCTAAAGACCGGTGATGTGGGAACGTTTGTAGAATACAGAGGTGCAAAATATATTAAGATAACCGACCGGGTGAAGGAACTTTTTAAAACCTCGGGCGGAAAATATATTGCACCGCAGCAGCTTGAAAACAAAATGAAGGAGATACCTTACGTTGAGCAGATAATGGTGGTGGGCGAAAGCCGCAACTTTGTTTCGGCCCTTATTATCCCGAACTTTTTGAATTTGACCGAGTGGTGTTTAAAGCATGGAGTGGCTGCAAAAACGCCTGCCGAAATGGTGAAGAGTGCCGAAGTGCAAAAACTTTTCCGCGATGCCATTGATGAAAAGAATAAAAACTTTGGCCAGTGGGAAACTATCAAGAAGTTTGAGTTGATGGAAACAGAATGGAGCATTGACGGTGGCGAACTTACCCCAACCATGAAAGTGAAACGCAAGGTGGTGTTGGAGAAATATAAAGATCTGATAGAAAAAATGTACTCTTAGGACCCACCTGCACTAAAGGATATTTAACTGCAAAGACAAACAAAAGGCGATTCGGATACGGGTCGCCTTTTTTGTTAAAATCGCGCTTTATTGAAGTTTCAGACAAATTAATGCCGTAGTTTCTCCTCTTGAAAACATTTCAAGAGCAGTTGAAACCATTTCAAGAGCACTTGAAAACTTTCCAAGACTAATTGAAAACCTTTCAAGTGGAGTTGAAAACTTTTCAAGACCAATTGAAACCATTTCAAGAGAACTTGAAAACGTTCCAAGACCAATTGAAACCATTTCAAGAGAACTTGAAAACGTTCCAAGACCAATTGAAAACGTTTCAAGACCACGCGAAAACATTTCCTCCTGATATTTAAACTCTTGATTCGGGAATGAGAAAAACTAAACCATCCATACCATGGTTTTAACCTGCGGCACGATAAGCATTAAACAGCCGAAGTAAACTGCTTCAGAAACCGGATATCGTTTTCGAAGAAAAGGCGAAGGTCGTTAATCTGATATTTGAGCATGGTAATACGTTCAATACCCATGCCGAAGGCAAAGCCGGAATATTTTTTAGGGTCGAGCTTACAGTTTTCGAGTACGGCAGGATCTACCATGCCGCAACCGCCAATTTCCACCCATCCGCTATGCTTACAAACAGCACATCCTTTTTGGTTGCAGATAAAACACGAAATGTCCATCTCGGCACTGGGTTCGGTAAACGGAAAAAAAGAAGGGCGGAAACGTATTTCGGTATTGCGCCCAAACATTTCCTGTGCAAAATAGAGCATGGTTTGTTTCAGGTCGGCAAACGAAACATTGTCATCAATATACAACCCCTCTACCTGGTGAAAGGTGCAATGCGCGCGAGCCGAAATGGTTTCGTTGCGGTAAACACGACCGGGAAAAATATAGCGCAATGGAGGTTTTTCGCTTTCCATCTTCCGTATCTGAACCGAAGAAGTATGCGTGCGCAGCATATAGTTTTTGTCTTCGGTTAAAAAGAAAGTATCCTGCATATCGCGCGCTGGGTGGTCCTGCGGAGTATTCAGCGCGGTGAAGTTGTGCCAATCGTCTTCTATCTCCGGTCCTTCGGCAACTACAAAACCAATGCGCGAAAAAATATCAATGATTTTGTTCTTTACAATACTGAGCGGATGGCGGGTGCCCAGAGGAATATCGTAACCGGGTGCAGTTAAATCGGGAATTTCTTTAGCAGATGATTTCCCGGTATCAAAACCCGCTTTCAATTCTTCAAACTTCGTTTCGGCAGCAGCTTTCAAAGTGTTCATCAACTGACCGTATTCCTTTTTTCTTTCAACAGGAAGTTGCGCCATAGCGCCAAACAAATCTTTCAGCACACTTTTAGTTCCCAAAAATTTAATACGGAACTGTTCCATCTCTTCGGCATTTACCGGAGCCGAAGATTTTATTTCTTCTAAAACAGAATTGGCCTTATCGAAAATTTCTTGCATGTGGCGAAAATAAAAAATGCGCGGGCTTTTATTTCCCTGCCCTTAACTGATTGATAATAGCATTAATGTTCGGATCGTTTGGTCTGAGTTGCAGAGCTTTTTCAAAATAAAACAAAGCACTATCGTTCTGGTTGATTTGCATATACGTTTTGCCAATGTTTATATAAGGGTCAATAACGCCAGGGCTGACTGCAAGAGCGCGGTGGTTTGTGGCAATAGATTTTTCGTACTGTTGTTGTTTAAAATAAGAATAGCTCAGGTTAGCATACACCTCCATTTGCAAGGGGTGCTTAGGCAAATATTTCTCGTAACATTCAGCTGCTTCTTTTTCGTTGCCTTTGTTTTGGTAAATAATTCCCATAGCAAAATAAGGGATGGAGAAGCTTGAATCGATAAGCGTTGCTTCTTTGTAAGCTACCAGTGCTTCCTCATATCGCTGCATTTGTTGCAGTAACCTGCCTCTGTCGAATGTGGCATTTAAAAACTTAGGATAAATTTCAACAGCGCGTTTCAGGTGAATCAACGATTCTTCGCGCATCTGTTTTTGCTTCGTTGCATCGGCTTCATTGCCAGACGCCAGCATCAGATGCAATCCCAAAAGATTTTGCGCTTGTGCCGAATTCTCAACCGTTTTTATATCGTGGCTGAAAAGTGTAATCCGGTCCTTCCAATCCATATTTCGCGAAAAGGTAAGCAACGAATACAACACTAAGATTGCTGAAAGAGAAATTTTCATCGGCTGTTTCATAGCTTTCCAGTCAAGCGTTTTACTCCAATCTTGTTTAAATATTTTTGAAAGAATAAAAACAAGAAAAATGCAGAAGCCGATAGAAGGGATAAATAAAAACCGGTCACCCATCATGCCCGGTACCTGAAGAAGTAAATTGGAAAAGACAGAAATCGAAATGAGATAAAACAAAATCGAAAACGAGAGCATCGGACTTTTTCGAAAAAAGAATACGGATATGAGTAGTAATGCCAAATAAACTACCAGTGCCAAAAGCGGAACAGTATCCG
>CAIYOV010000542.1 GCA_903927935.1 uncultured Bacteroidota bacterium
TCGCCTTCTTTAACGCCCTGATTGTTTACCCCCTTCGAGCGCAGGTCGTATTCTTCGAGCATATAAAAAATCTGTTCCAGTTTTTGCTCGGTAAAATTGCGCGCAGCGGCTTTATAATCTTTTACAAAAAACGGACTTACCTTAATGGCAGCCGCCAGGTCTTTATCCATCATGTTACGGTACTGATGTGCCAGATATACCTTGTTAAAATACGTTTGCATAATACCCACCAGCATAACCAGCGGTCCGTTTTTGGGGTTGGCTACAAAGTAGTTGACAATCTGATATGCCTTGGTTTTATCTTTAGCGCCCATGGCGTTATTCAACTCAAAGGGAGTAAATTCTTTGCTCACTCCTACACCGCTGGCCACATCATCCAGCGTAATAGTAGCACCGGCCTGTTTGCTGATGATGAGTTTTTCTAACTCGTTGGCCACTTTGCTCAATTCGGTGCCGGTGTATTCTACCAGCAGGTCTGCCGCCTGCTCTTCTATTTTAAACTTGCGTTCGCTCAGCCATTTTTTTACCCAGGGAGCCACTGCGTTTTCGTACAGCGGTTTCGATTCAAAATACGAAGCCACTTTGTTCATCTCCTTGCCAAAAGCTTTCCGTCCGTCAGGCTTGCCGTGTTTCCATGCAAAAACCAGCACCGTGCTTTGCACCGGATTTTTCAGATAGCGCAGAAACTGTTCTTCGTCTTCCTGTTTTAAACTGAGTGCCTGTGCTTCTTTAATAATTACCAGTTGCCTTTCGGCCATCATGGGCAGGCGTCCGCAGGTTTCAATAATCTGCCGGGTGCTTAAATCTTTACCGTAAGCAATGGTTTGATTGAACGCCTTTTCCATGTCGTTCAAAACGTTGGCTTCAATTAAATCGGTCAGTGCATCAATAAAAAATGCCTCTTCGCCACACAGAAAATAAACCGGTGAAAATTTCCGGCTTTTAATTGCCGCTGAAATACTCTCAAATGTTTCGGATGCCATGCTGACTAGATGAAGCGCTGATTAAAATTTAAGATGCTTTACCGTAAGCCCTTCGTTAATGAGTTGCTTGAGTGAATCAATTCCGATTTTAAGATGCTGGGTAACGTAAGATTTAGTTACTGCAATGTCACTCTTCTCAGTTTTAACCCCTTGTGGCACCATTGGCTGGTCTGACACCAGCAATAAAGCACCTACTGGTATTTCATTTTTGAAAGCCGTAATAAAAACGGTAGCGGTTTCCATATCAATTGCCATCACACGAATTTCGCGCAGATATTCCTTGAATTTATCGTCCCACTCCCATACTCTGCGATTGGTGGAATAAACAGTACCGGTCCAGTAATCCTGCTGATAATCGCGAATGGTGGTAGAAATTGCCTTTTGTAAAGCGAAAGCAGGAAGCGCAGGAACTTCTTTAGGAAAATAATCATCCGATGTCCCTTCACCCCGTATGGCAGCGATAGGAAGAATAAAATCACCGATTTCATTTTTCTTTTTCAACCCCCCGCATTTACCAAGAAACAACGCTGCCTTTGGTTGAATAGCAGAAAGTAAGTCCATCATAGTTGCAGCATTCGGGCTTCCCATGCCAAAACTGATAATTGTAATTCCATCAGCTGAAGCGTTCATCATCGGGCGGTCAGTGCCTACAATAGGAACATTATGCCATTCGGCAAACATCTGAACGTAATTATCAAAGTTGGTAAGCAGGATATATTGATCAAAATCCTTCAACTCACGGCCCGTGTAACGGGGCAGCCAGTTATTCACAATTTCTTCTTTCGTCTTCATTGTATAAATTGCTTTCGAACAAAAATAAGAAAGTGACTGAAGTAGTTTTTGGAGAATATAATTTCAGGACCGAAGAACGCGAGGGAAAGAAATTCATTTTTGACGAAGTGCGAAAGAAATTCGTTTCGCTCACAGCAGAAGAATGGGTGAGGCAGCATATTCTTCACTACTTAATTCATAATAAGAGTTTCCCGAAAAGTCTGATTGCCGTTGAGCGCGGCATTGAGCTGAACGGTTTACAGAAACGGTTTGATGTAGTAGTATTTGCCAACGATGGCAAACCCAAAATGATTATTGAATGTAAAGCACCGGAAGAGAAACTGGATGAAAAAGTTTTTGAACAAATAGCGCGTTACAATCTTTCACTTCGCGTAGATTTTCTTTGGGTAACCAACGGTGAAATAAATTTCTGCTCTAAATTGAAAAATGGAATTGAGTTACTCCAACAGGTTCCTTCGTTTGAAGAGCTTAGTTATAAATAAACTCCCCATACTCGCTCCTTACAATCACCTCATTCTTGTCTGCAGCTTCTACATAACCAATCACCTGCGCGGCAATACCGAATGATTTTGCCACATCTATAATGAGCGCAGCATATTTTTCATCCACATAAATTTCTAACCGTGTTCCGCAGTTCAGCACTTTGAACATTTCTTTCCAGTCGGTTTTCGATTCCTGTTGAATCAATTTAAACAGTGGTGGTATAGTCAACAGGTTATTCTTTACAATGCGAAGATTTTCGATGTAGTGTAACACTTTGGTATGTGCGCCACCGGTACAGTTCACAATACCAGTTATCTGTCCTGGAATTTCTTCCAAAATTTTTTTGATGACCGGGGTGTAAGTTCTTGTTGGCGAAAGAACCGCCTTACCAATGTTCAACGAAGTTCCCTCCAAAGCATCAGTCATTTTTTTGGTACCTGCATAAACTAACGCCTGAGCAATCGAGGCATCAAACGTTTCAGGATATTTCTCTGCATAAACTTTTGAAAGCAAATCGTGACGGGCAGAAGTTAAACCGTTACTGCTGATGCCGCTGTTGTACTCATCTTCATAAGTGGCTTTGCCATAACTTGCCAAACCAACAATTACATTTCCGGGTTTTATGTTTTGAGTAAGGATCAGATTTTCTTTTTTCATCCGCACAGTCATAGTCGCATCAACTGTTGTGGTGCGCACACAATCGCCCAGGTCGGCTGTCTCCCCTCCCATCAAGTGAATGTTCACGCCAAAATCTTTCATGCGGTCCATAAATTCTTTACCGCCTTTAATAATTTCAGCAATTACTTCACCGGTAATTAAATGTTTGTTGCGATTGATAATAGAGGTATACAGAAAATTATCAGTTGCACCAACGCATAATAAATCATCCAGGTTCATCACCATGGCATCCTGTGCAATACCTCGCCATACAGAAATGTCACCGGTCTCCTGCCAATACAAATAAGCAAGAATAGATTTTGTTCCGCTGCCATCGCTGCTCATTACATTGCAGAAGGCTTCATCACCACCGAGATAATCGGGATAAATTTTACAGAATGCTTTTGGGTAAAGCCCGTGATACAAATCTTTCACAGCTGCGTGAACTTCCTCTTTGCCTGCCGAAACTCCGCGTTGTTCGTATTTCTCCATCGTCATTAAACTACTTTATATCCCACAGCAGTTGCCACGGTTTGTAAACTCGCATACAATTTCCTGAACTCATCAAAATTTAATTGCTGGTCGGCATCACTCTTCGCCACTTTCGGGTTGGGGTGCGATTCAATCAGCAGGCCATCAATGCCCATCGCCACACAGGCACGTGCTAAATCAGCCACTCCGTAAGCATAACCAATGGCATGACTCGGGTCGAGAATGATGGGAAGATTAGTATTCTCTTTCAACCAGGCCACTCCGCACAAATCAAGTGTAAATCTTGTTTTAGTTTCAAAGGTTCTTATTCCCCTTTCGCACAGCATCACATTTGGATTACCTCCGCTCAAAATAAACTCTGCACTTTGCACAAACTCTTGCAATGTTGTTCCAAATCCACGCTTAAGCAGAACCGGTTTGCGCGTTTTACCGCATTTACGCAAAATACCATGATCATACATGCTCTTGGCTCCAATCTGAATAATGTCGGCATATTCTATTATCTCATCAACATGCGTACTGTCGCGTACTTCGGTAATAATTTTAAGACCGTATTTACTGCGCATTTTATCAAGCAGTTTCAATCCTTCTAAACCAAGTCCCTGAAAAGTATAAGGTGAGGTGCGCGGCTTGTATGCCCCGGCACGAAGAACTTTTACTCCCAGTTCTATACAAAGCTGAGCAGCACTTTCAATTTGTTCTTCGCTTTCCACACTGCATGGTCCTGTTATGACCAGCGTGTTATTAGTATTTCCGCCAATAGTAACATCACCAATTGTAATCTCTCTTTTAGTAGAGATATACTGCTTGCTGGCCAACTGTATATCCGTATCAGCTACAAAAATCTCATCAGAGGCTTTCTTTAATTCATCATCAGCAGTTTTCAATTTACTCGGAGTAACCAAAATCAATTTGCCGTTCTCAAAAAAAATGCTTTGATATTTTTCCGCCAGCTGCTGAGCCTGCTCTTTGGTAATATTTTTATTTAAGTGAACTATCATTTAAACTCGGGTTAAATTGTTGAGCAACACGGCTCCTTTCAAAATATTTTGTTCATCAACTACGGGCAAAAATAGAACAATAAAGTTTAGCTCATTTACTAAGCTGACTATATCCGAAACCGTAGAATTTTCAGAAATGCTGATCGGCTTTTTATTGATAACAGTTTCTGCTTTTGTTATATTCAAATCATCTAAATTCTTCAGCAGCCCTCTGCGAACATCTGCGTTGCTGACTACTCCTGTCAGCTTTCCATCATCATTTGTAATTAATACAAAGCCCAAAGCAAATTTTTCAATTGTCTGCAATATGGCTTTGAATTCAAGTTCTGATTGCTTTAATACCGGTAGAAACTTAACAGGTGTGGCAAATTCTGATACCCGAAATGTTTTATGTCCATTCGGAGTTTTATGAAAACTGAGCATACCTGCACTCAACGATTCATGATTCATCAGATAACTTCCGGTAACAATAACATTAACGCCAAGCAAACGAAGTATGTAAGCAATCTGATCATTCACTCCTCCATCTACATGCACACGTGTTTTAGGAAATCTGTTTTTAAATTCAATAATCTTCTGAAAACTATCGCGATTAAACTCACCACCGCTTTGCCCCGGTACGGTACTCATCATCATCACAAAATCAAAATCGTTCTCTACTTTTTCAAATACATCAATGGAGGTGGAAGATATAATTGATAACCCAAATTTAGTTGATGACTTTTGGGGAAGAGTCGGTAGTTTTTTCAGATTCTCATACTGAAAACTCACAAACTCAATTTTCAATTCTTCGATTTTTTGAAAATACTTTTCCGGTTCAGCGGATATAATATGTAAGTCGATGGGTGTTGAAGAAATCTTCCGGATACGCACAATGTCATCAAACACTTTTTCA
>CAIYOV010000543.1 GCA_903927935.1 uncultured Bacteroidota bacterium
ACAAACATGGAGCAACTAGGTATTTACGGAGCGTGTTACAAACTTTCTATTTTGATGACTCTTTTTATTCAGGCATTCCGTTATGCGGCAGAGCCATTTTTCTTTTCGCACGCCAAAGAAAAAAACTCAACCAAAGTGTATGCAGATGTGATGAAATATTTTGTTATTGTTTGTGTATCTATTTTTCTGATTGTTACGCTTTACATAGATATTTTCAAATATTTTATTGGCAAAGATTTTCGTGTTGGCTTACCAGTTGTGCCAATCTTGCTCATGGCAAATTTGTTTCTTGGCGTGTATGTCAACCTTTCCATCTGGTATAAGCTAAAAGACAAAACCTTGCTCGGCTCTTTTGTTTCTATTGGTGGCGCATTGCTTACACTTGCTTTAAATATTGCCTTCATTCCGAAATACGGATATATGGCAAGTGCTTGGGCTACGCTGGCATGTTACGCGAGCATGGCAGCTGTTTCTTATTTTCTAGGTCAAAAATATTATCCGGTTGAATACGATTTGAAAAGCTTCTTCAAATATTTTTTCATCGCTTTGCTTTTCTATTTTTCGTTCATTACAATGAACGAACATTTGCCGGCTGTGAAACAATTGCCTGCGTTTGTTTTAAGCAGCATTTATATGCTTGCATTTTTAATTTTTGTTTGGTTTGAAGACGGACGGAAACTTATCAATCGCGCCACATCATCTGCCTCTATCTAAATTTTATATTTGACCCCCAATGCAAATCAGAATCATCAATAAAAGCAATAACCCGCTGCCCGTTTACGAAACAAGCGGCTCGGCAGGTATGGATTTGAGCGCGTTTATTGAAGAAGAAATTACATTGAAGCCGCTTGACAGGAAATTAATTTCTACCGGTTTGTTTATTGAATTGCCCGAGGGTTATGAAGCACAGCTTCGTCCGCGGAGCGGCCTCGCATTTAAGCACGGAATCAGTTTGCCAAACACACCCGCAACAATTGACAGCGATTATCGCGGAGAAATAAAAATTGCACTTATCAATTTGAGTAATGAAGATTTTATTGTAAAAAACGGAGAACGGATTGCACAAATGGTAATTGCTAAACACGAAAAAGCAGAATTGATTCAGGTGACAGAATTGAATGAAACGAAGAGAGGTGAAGGAGGATTTGGTTCAACAGGAAAATAAAACGACAACCGAAATAAAATGAAAATTATCATCCCGATGGCTGGTTGGGGAAGCCGACTAAGACCACACACAATTACCATTCCAAAGCCAATGTTGCCAATTGCCGGCAAGCCGATTGTAGAAAGATTGGTGAACGATTTAATAAAAAGCACCGAGCAGAAAATTGAAGACATCGTTTTTATTATTCGCGAAGATTTTGGCAAAGCGGTAGAAGAAAAATTATTGCAAATAGCTAAGAATGTCGGTGTGCCGGGCACTATCAAATATCAGGAAGTTCCGCTTGGAACGGCTCACGCGATTTTATGTGCAGGTGATTTTCTTACCGGCAATGTAATTGTTGCATTTGCTGACACACTCTTCAGAGCAGACTATAAAATTGATGCTTCGAAAGACGGCATCATCTGGGTGCAGAAAGTAGACGATCCTTCTGCCTTCGGAGTGGTGAAGATGAGTGCTGATGGAGTAATTACTGATTTTGTTGAGAAGCCGAAAGAATTTGTTTCTGACCTTGCCATTATCGGCATTTATTATTTCAACGATGGAAAATATCTGCGCGATGAAATGCAATATCTTCTTGATAACAACATTCAAAAGGGCGGTGAGTTTTGGCTGACGGATGCGATGGAAAACATGAAGAAGAAAGGTTCGAAATTTTATAAGGGAGAAGTAATTGAATGGCTCGACTGCGGAAATAAAGATGCTACGGTTTATACTAATCAGCGCGTTTTAGAGTTTATAAAAAATGAGAAGTTGGTGAGCGACAAAGCGGTTATTGAAAATTCGTTGGTGGTACATCCTTGTTATATTGAAGATGATGTGGTGTTGAAAAATTCCATAGTAGGTCCGTATGTTTCTATCAGTAAAGGAACGATGATTGAAAATAGCGTAGTGAAAAACAGCATTATTCAAAGCAAGACAATTCTGAAAAATAAGTTAATTGAAAACTCAATGATTGGGAATAATACTAAACTTGAAGGCAGAATGGAAGATTTAAGCGTAGGCGATTACAATTCTTTAAAGCAGTAAAAAATCTGCAGCAAGTTTTCAATGAAATTTTTCTCAGCCATATTAGTTTTTCTTTCTGTAATAATTTCTTGCGAAGCATTTTCTCAACCCGCTTTAGAAAAAGCAAAAAAGAAGAAGAAAAAGAAAGGTGACGACAAGGAGCAAATCTCTTCGCTTGATAAATCGGCTCAGCAAAAATGCGAACATCTTTTCATGGAAGGTGAAAAAGCTAAAGTGACAGAGGATTGGGAAACAGCAATTAAGAACTACAAAGAGGTTCTTACGATTGATGATAAAAATGCGAACGCGCATTTTCAGTTAGCGCAGATTTATACAAGCATGAGTAAATTGTCTGATTCGGAAAAAGAAGCGATTGAGGCATCGCGCTTAGACCCTGATAACAAATGGTATTGGGAAATGCTGGCAAGCGTTTATATGAATCAGGGCAATGCAAAAGATGCGACTGATGTTTTTAAAACGCTTATTGCAAAATTTTCGAACAACCCCGAATACTATCTCAATCTTGGTTTTTTGCAATCGAAAGTCGGACAGTTTGAGGCTGCCATTAAAACTTACGAGCAGTTTGAAAAGAATTTTGGTATTGATGAAAACGTGGTGATGGAGAAAAAAAATTTGTTTTTGCGCATGAACAAATTCAGCGATGCGGTAAACGAGATTCATAAACTAATAGAAGAATTTCCCGGTGAAACGGATTACTTGATGCTGGAGGCTGACATGTATCGCGCCAACAGGATGAAAGAAAAAGCAACGGAGCTTTATAAAAAAATTCTTGAGAAGGAACCGGATAACGCACAGGCATCGCTTGCCATTGCCGATTTAGGAATGCAAAGCGGTAACGAGCAGCAGAGTTTAGAGAGTATCAAAAAAGTTTTTGCGAACGAAAAAGTAGATGTTGATACCAAAATCAAAATTCTTTTTCCATACCTGCAATACTGGGAAATACAGAAAGATAAAAAGCAGGATGCATTTGACCTTGCAGAAATTTTAACTGCCACTCATCCAAACGAAGCGAAAGGGTTTGCTATCAAAGGCGACCTCTATTATCTCGACACACAAAATGATAAGGCAATGGAAGCGTATCAAAAATCGCTTTCGCTCAACAAAGATGTTTTTCAGGTTTGGCAGCAGGTAATGGTGCTTTACAATCAGAAAAAAGATTGGAGCAGTTTGGGAAAAACCTGTAATGATGCAATGGGGCTTTTTCCGAATCAATCATTAATTTATTTGTTTAAAGGTGGTGCGGAAGTGCAGAATAAAGAATATGAAAAAGCATTGAAAAGTTTTTCGAAGGGAGAAAAAATGAGTGGAGATAACGATAAGGTACGTGCACAATTTTGGGCAAACCTCGGTGATGCGTATCACAACTTAAGCAGAGTTGGAGAAAGCGATAGTGCCTATGATCGGTCGCTGAAATTAGACCCTGAAAATTCTTACGTGTTGAATAACTACAGTTACTATTTGAGTTTACGAAAAGCAAATTTGGAAAAAGCAAAACAGATGAGTGCGTATGCTAACAAGTTGGAACCGGACAACAGTTCTTTCCTTGATACTTACGCGTGGATACTTTTTCAGTTGAATGATTTTACCGGTGCAAAAGAATGGCAGGAAAAAGCGATGAAAGCCGGTGGAGATAAAAGCGGAACTATTTTAGAACATTACGGTGATATTCTTTTTCAATTAGGCAGTAAAGAAGAAGCAATCAAATTCTGGAAGCAGGCAAAAGAACTCGGCACTGATTCTTCTACTATTGATAAGAAGATTTTGGAAGGGAAGTATGTAGAATGATTGCATCTCTGCTAATAATAAGCTTCATCTTCGCACGTTATTTATCCAATGCTTCACATGAATTTCAGAATAACATTTCTCTTCTTGTTTTTATTCTCCGGTGCATTTGCACAGGATTCTTTGCAGCTGAATTTCGATTCACTGTTGAGTAAAATTTCCGCAAACCAAATTCCATACAAAGCACTTTCTGAAAGAACTATTCTCACTTGGGATGATGGCAATACTGCACAACAATTCAACGCCAGTATTCGTGTAAAAAAAGACAGTTTGATTTGGATGAGTTTGAGCATGTTCAGTTTTGAAGGCGCACGCGTGCTTATCTCACCAGATTCATTTCGTCTCATCAACAAAATGACAAACGAGTATCTCGTGCGCGATTACAGTTTTATTCAAAGCTGGATTTTGATGCCCGTTAATTTTGAAATGTTGCAGCAGATAATTTCAGGAGAAAAAATTTCGGTGAACGAAAAAGAAAAACTCGCGGTGATTGAAGATGGTTGCTATGTGTTATATCTTGAGTCGGACAAACTGTTCGAAAAAATTTGGGTGGACACCCAAAACTACACACTCAAAAAAATTCTGTTGAAAGACAAGCTGCTGAAGCAGGATATGACGATTACTTTTGAGTCATATAATTCTTTGAATCAAAAACCGTTTAGTTATAAGCGAAATATCATCATCCATCGCGATGCTGCAACAATGAAGCTAAGCATGGATATAACAAAAGCGCATATTGATGAAGAATTAAATTTCCCTTTTGAGGTGAATGAAAAGTATAAGCGTGTAGAATGAAATTTTCAATTTTCAATTTTCAATTTTCAATTTTTCATTTCCGCGTTCTGCTGTTGTCTTGTGGATTGTTTCTTACATCTGCCTACTCTTTCTCTCAAACTTCTGCCAAGCAAAAAAGAGAACAACTGCAGCAGCAAATGAAAAAGCTACAGGATGAAATTAAAGCCATCGAAGCTGCTATTAAAAGCAATAGTGTAAAAAAAGAAAGGAGCATGGGCGAAATTCTTTCGCTGCAGGCTAAAATAAAATCGCGTGAACACCTTATTAGCAATATCAATATTCAAATTGATGATTTAGACGAAAACATTGGCGAAACTCAGCAGGAAATTTCGAAAAAGGCCACAGACGTTGCAAAAATGAAAGCAGAATATGCAGAGATGCTTCGCAAAAGTTATCAGAACCTTACACTGCAAAATCAAGTGGTGTTTTTGCTTTCATCCAATTCGTTTTACGATGCCATCCGCAGATATAATTACCTGCTGAAAATTGCTGAATACCGGAGAGGTCAGGCAAAGGCTATTCAAAAAACAATTGGAGAACTGGAAGTGAAAAAAGAAGATTTACAGGAGAACAAACATGAGAAAGAGAATTTGTTAGAGGCGCAGACAGCGCAAAAAAAACAATTAGAAAATGAGAAGAAAGATAAAGATGCTGCAGTAGCATTGCTTTTAGAAAAGGAAAAAAAATTGCATAAAACACAACAGGAAAAAAACAAAGCAGCAGCGCAGCTCAATAACCGGATACAAGTAATTATTGAAGAAGAAATTCGATTGGCACGTAAGAAAGCCGAGGAAGCAGCTAAGCGAAACACTGGAACCACAAAAGACGTGGTTGTAAAAAAGGGAAGCGCCGAAACCATGCCGCTCACTCCTGCAGAACAGGCATTGTCAAAAGATTTTTTGAATAATCAAGGTAAACTTCCATGGCCGGTTATGCGCGGACATGTGGTAAGTGAATTCGGCAAACACGAACACCCCTTGCTTAGAGGAGTAATGGTTGAAAACAATGGAGTAGATATAAAAACCGAAGCCGGTTCAGAAGCGCGATCTTTATTTGGCGGAACGGTAGTGAGTGTATTTTTTCTTCCTACTACACAAAACTGTGTAATCGTAAAGCACGGAGAATTTTTTACCGTGTATTCTAACATCGAAAATGTTTCGGTGAAGCCAGGACAAACATTAACCACGAAACAATCTTTGGGAAAATTGCATACAGATAAAAATGAAGACCTGACCAAAGTGCATCTTGAAATCTGGAAAGGAAAAGATAAAATGAACCCGCAGAACTGGCTGGCTAATTAAACTTTCCTTGCCTTCTTCTTAATCCTGAAAAGATATTTTATCCCCGCTTCCGCATACGGATAATAATGATGTGGATTAGTGATTCTTCCTGCCACACTTCCGTTATCTACAAATTCATTAAAGGGAATTGCACAGTGGAAAGCTGTATAAATTTCTAAATTTCTGATTCGCCAATCGGCAGTTAAGCCCGGTTCTATATTCAGAAAACCAAAAAGATTGTCGTATGCTAACCGGTAAGTAGAATCTGCCTGTTGGTTTTGTCC
>CAIYOV010000544.1 GCA_903927935.1 uncultured Bacteroidota bacterium
CGGATACTGAAAATCCATAGCTTTTAAATATTGATTTAATTTCATCAAGGGTTCGGGTAAGAATATGTTTGCTGCCAACGGGATAGTTAACGCCGGGTAAACTCAAATCAATTTTTGGCGCCGCAGCAGTTGAAAGGGCTTCAATTTCTTCTTTTTTAACCGAAAAAAGCTGCTCGCAGAAATTTCTAAGCGCGTTTAATTCTTTGCCGGCAAGAGGTTTTTGTTCTTTTGGGAGAGTTTTCATTTCTTCAAACAAAGTGGCAACAGCACCATTTCTGCTCAGGAATTTTATCCTGACTTCATCTAATTGCTTGAGAGAAGAAACCTGAATAATTTCAGATTCAAATGTAGATCGAATTTCTAATATTTTGTGTTCCATAGTTCTTTGACAAAAAACAAAAAACCCTCCGCGTAGCCGGATTTCTCCAGCAAGTACAGAGGGTTGAAATAATTAGCTTACGAATTTAACCACATCTGCAAAAACAGATGGGTTTTCGACCGCCATATTAGCCAGCAACTTACGATTAAGAACAACTCCTTTAACTTTCAATTTATTGATAAGCTGGGAATAACTCATTCCGTGTTGGCGAGCAGCAGCATTGATACGGATAATCCACAGAGCGCGGTAATTCCGTTTCTTGGTTTTTCTGTCACGAAAGGCATGAAGAAGGCCCTTGTCGACATGATTTTTAGCAACCGTTAGGACGTTTTTTCTAGCACCCCAATAGCCTTTGGCCATACTCAGTACTTTTTTACGACGTCTTTTCGATGCTACCTTGTTTTTTGAACGTGGCATATCTTCCTCTCTATTGAAGCATTATGGTGATTTTTTTTACATCGGCAGGGGAAGCCATTACCGTTTCGCGGAGACTTCTCTTTCTTTTCCTACTCTTCGATGTCAAGATGTGGCTCCGAAAAGCCTTCTTTCTTTTGAACCCGCCCGACGCTGTCTTTTTGAAAGACTTTGCCGCACCGCGGTTACTCTTCATTTTAGGCATTGCTGTATCCTATTATTTGGTTTTCTTTGTTTTAGTTTTCGTTGGAACAACTATCACATTCATGAATCTGCCCTCCATTTTGATAGGGCTTTCAATTTTTGCTATATCGGATATTCTCTCGATAAATTTATTTAACAGATCTTCTCCCAAGTTCTGATACGCCATTTCACGACCTTTGAACATCACAACCGCTTTCACTTTGTGACCTTCTTCAAGAAAATTCGCTGCGTGCTTTGTTTTGAAATCAAAATCGTGTGTATCGGTGTTCGGGTGAAACCGTATTTCCTTCAATAATGAAATATGCTGGTTCTTCTTCTGCGTTTTATCACGCTTCTGAACTTCATATTTGTATTTTCCAAAATCAATTACTTTACATACCGGGGGTGTTGCATTTGGTACAATTTCAACGAGATCTTTTCCTCGTTCACGTGCTACACGTTGGGCATCTTTTACAAGAAAAACACCAAGCTGCGTTCCGTCTTCGTCTATGACTCTGACTTGGGAAGCTTTGATATCTTCATTTATTCGAATTTCCTCTACCTGGGCGATAGTCTGACTCCTATTTAGTTAGCTAATTTTATTATTTATCTCAAGATGCAATTTAGCGATAAAATCTGAAA
>CAIYOV010000545.1 GCA_903927935.1 uncultured Bacteroidota bacterium
CTCACCGGGATGAGTTCGGTCAATGGGATCCAAAAAATCAACGCCCGGAGCTTTGGAATTTATTCAACGGCAAAATGCAGGTAGGCGAAAATTTTAGAGTGTTTCCAATTTCGAATTGGACAGAGTTAGATGTTTGGCAGTATCTTGCAATGGAAGGAATTGAAATGCCCTCACTTTATTTTTCGCATAAGCGAAGAGTGTTTAACCGCGATGGAACTTTGCTGGCAGAATCGCAATTCATTCCTATGAAACCAACAGAACAAGCGGAGGGAAAAACAGTTCGCTTTCGTACTATTGGTGATATTACGTCAACCGGTGCAACACTTTCTACGGCTGCAACTCTTGATGATATTATTCGGGAAGTAGCAAGTTCAAGAACAACAGAGCGTGGAGGAAGAGCCGATGATAAACGAAGTGAAAGTTCTATGGAGGATAGAAAAAAGGAGGGCTATTTCTAAAGGATTTAACAGCAGGAAAAGATAGAATGACAGAAACAACAGAAAAATTTGATTCAAAGAGTTATCTCAACATGGAATTGTTGCGTTTTACTACTGCGGGTAGTGTAGATGATGGCAAATCAACTTTGATAGGAAGATTGCTTTATGATTCAAAATCAATATTCGAAGATCAGTACGAAAACATCAGAGCAACTTCTGAACGAAGAGGTGAAGCAACAGTGAATCTTGCTTTGTTTACCGATGGTTTAAAGGCTGAACGCGAACAGGGAATTACAATTGATGTGGCTTACAGATATTTTTCTACGCCCAAAAGAAAATTTATCATTGCTGATACCCCCGGACACATTCAGTACACACGAAATATGGTTACCGGTGCAAGCACAGCAAACCTTGCTGTTATTCTAGTAGATGCACGACAGGGAATTGTAGAGCAAACAAAAAGGCATAGTATCATCGCTTCACTTCTTGGTATTCCGCACATTGCACTTTGTGTAAACAAAATGGATTTGATGAATTATGATGAAGCCGTCTACAACAATATAGTATCGGAATATCGTGAGTTCGCTACGCGCCTGAAAACAAAAGACATTCACTTCATTCCAATTTCTGCATTGAATGGTGACAACGTTGTTCACCGTTCAAAGAATATGAACTGGTATGAAGGTGTTACCCTGATGTATCTGCTCGAGAATATTCATATCGCTTCAGATATCAATCATATTGACTTGCGTTTTCCGGTTCAGTTTGTAATTCGTCCATACAGCGATGAGTTTCATGATTATCGTGGTTATGCTGGCAGAATTGCCAGCGGAGTAATTCGTAAGGGAGACAAAGTTATGGTGTTGTCATCTGGATTTTCTTCTAAAATAAAATCGATTGAATTGGATGGAAAGGAATTGGAGGAAGCATTTGCTCCGCTGTCTGTTACAGTTCAATTAGAGGACGACATAGATATTTCGCGCGGAGATATGTTGGTACGCGAAGGAAATGTTCCGAAGCAAAGTCAGGATATTGAAGCCATGATTTGCTGGATGAGCGATAAGCCGCTTCTACTGAACGGAAAATATTTTTTGAAGCACACCACTAAAGATGTTCGTGCTGTTGTGAAAGAAGTGAAATACAAACTGGACATTAACACACTTCATCGTATTACCGAAAATGTTTCTATAGGAATGAACGATGTAGGAAGAATTACTATTCGTACGACAGCGCCTTTGTGTTTTGATGCCTACACCAAAAATCGAGATACCGGAAGTTTTATTTTAATTGACGAAGGCACTAATGTAACGGTAGGCGCTTGTATGATTATTGATTAAAACTCTGGCTGATGAATACCAAAACAGTAACTGAGTTAAAAGCAATGCTATACTCAAAAAAAGATTTCCAATTGATTGATGTTCGCGAAGAATATGAATTTGAAATCTGCAATTTGAACGGACAACTCATTCCGATGGGAGATATTCAGGATAACGTAGAGAAGATTTCGAAAGATAAGCCGGTAGTAATTCACTGTCGCAGCGGGAAACGGAGCGGCAACGTGATTCAATATCTCGAAAGTAATTTTGGATTTACGAATCTTTACAATCTCGAGGGTGGCATTCTTGCTTGGGCAGATGAGATTGATAACTCCATGCCGAAATATTAAACGAGTCCCTTCTCATTAATTCTGTTGAATTAAGCAATTTCTTTCATTCGTTCTAGCAAGGTTTTTACTCCCGTATTTTCCTTTACAGGAATATTATCCATTGCATATTCGCTCAAGGCTGTGATTGTAAGCGAAGGATTAACTCCTAAGTTGCACGGCATAATTGAACCATCGAGGATGAGGAAATTTTTATAGCCATGCACCCGGAAAAACTCATCCACCACTCCTTCATCTTTTGTTTTACCCATGGGGCAACCACCGAGAATATGAGCAGTAGATGCTAGGCCAAATGTAACTTCAGTAACAGCGTTCATTGGAATGCCATTTACTTTTTTTGCATAACGATATAGGGCATCCTGGCCAATGGGAATGTAGGTGGGAACTTTTTGATTGCTATCATTGACCATAGACATGCTTCTTCCGAAAATTCCCCGCGTTAATTTTATACGCATAGAATTTTCGAGCGTTTGCATAATGAGTAGAATAATTCCTTTCTCCGCAGGAGCTATCGTGAAAAATATTTTAAAAAATGAAAGCGGTTTGGTGATAATTTGCCCTATTAATTTTACGGTACGAACCGCAGGACTACCATCACCAACAGCCAAAGTTGCCAAGTGCATCATCGAGCCACTGCCATTGGGAAATTTACAAACTTCAATATTTGTGTTTTCATCGGGCGAAAAAATTCTTGAAATGGCAAGACCATTATTCAATTTCCTGTCAGCACCGCCAACTCCACTCAGCATTTCGCTATTGGTTAAGATATTTTCACCTAATTTATCAGAAATATTGCTCAGAGTTTTGCTTATATGTTTTTGCTTCAACAGCAAGTCAAGAGTTCCCAAAACGCCTCCACTAACCACTAATCCCTTTGAGCGGAAAATTTTTTTGTTCTTCGAGAAAAACGAAGTGGAACTTTCGGTATGTATTAAATACTCATCGTTTACATTCTCGATTTTTGTAACAATAGTTTCAGGCATTACAATGGCACCAAACATATTTTCAGCCATCCACAAATAATTTTTGTCTAATGTGTTTTTAGCTCCATGTATACAACCTACCATGCAGGCAGCGCATTCGGTACATCCTTTTCTGAGAGGACCAAGTCCTTTGAAATACGGGTCAACTTCTTTTTCGGTATTACCGAGGTAGACACCTACGCCATCTACTGATGTAAAGGAGTTTCCATAGCCCATGTCTTGCGCCACTTCTTTCAGTACTAAATCTTCAGCATTATCTTTTAAATATTTTTCTGAGCCAAGCATAAATTGAGCTTGCTTGTAATACGGTTCAAGAACGGCTTTCCAATCTTTAATTCCGCCCCAAATTTTGTTGGTATAAAAATTTTCTTTTGGCTTCATTAGCGTATTGGCATACACAAGTGAACCACCACCAACACCTACGCCACTAATGACAAATACTTCTTTGAAAAATGTAAGTTTTTGAATACCAAACCATTTAAACAACGGCATCCACAAATATTTTGGCAGATTCCAATCAGATTTAGGGAAATCGCTCGGTTTCCAGCGCTTGCCTTTTTCAATTACTAAAACCGAATAACCTTTTTCAGATAAACGCATGGCGCTCACACTTCCGCCAAAACCTGATCCGATGATGATGTAGTCGTAAATTTTTTCTTCCATAATATTTATTTGTTAATGCACTGTAAATGTAATTCTCGTTGTATAAAGTTGGTCAACCGATATCGCTAAATGAAAATAACCGGTCAGCATATTATTTTCTTTATCTAAGTTAAGGTCACTAAACCAATATTTCAATCCATCTGTTAACAACGGTTCATTGAATTTAATTTTACAAAGAAAAGAAGTTGAATCATCAGCCACAAATTCAGCACTCTGCTCAGATGTTTTTGCATCTAAGGTAATTGAAGGCAGACCAAGCTTTTCAAGTTCTTTATTCTCAAATTTATCGAAAACAAGATGCTCAATTTTAATTTTTGGATGAACGGGTTTTTCATGATTTATATCATAAGCAAACGGAATAGAAATCTCTCCAGTCATAGGGCTTTTACTCCATTTCGGGAATCGGTTACTTCCTTCATGAAACAAACCAACCAACCACGTTTTTTCTGTGCTTTCCTGATTCTTTAAATTCAACCACCATGTCCATTCATAGGGATGCATTTCGGGATGACAGTTGTGGTTGCAATCCAAACAATACGCCCCGTAAAAACCCATCGAAGGATTTTTGCATTCAAAATTCGGATGTTCTTTGCAACTGCCCCCAACGGGAAGGGTTGGGAAAAAAATATAATTCAATTGCGGAATAAAAGCAGCAGGAGGAGTCAGTTCGCAACCCAAATCATAAATGCTTCCATCAATATTATTCGTGTCGCGTACGAAAGGAGGCGCCTTGTAATTGGTGTGATGCGATGGACGAATATCCTGCCGGTGATATTTTCGTTGCAAGTCATACGCAGAAAAATCTTTGAACAAATATTTCTTCAAGTGAAAACGGAGGTGATACTTGATGTCGTATTCGGTGTATTCAAACGCACCGCTTCTTCCCTCATGCGCTACCGTGCCCACAAATTTTTGTTTATGCATATCTACTGCGCGCCAGTTATAACCACCGAAAGCGTGAATCAGCCAGCCCACTAAAAAAACATGATGATGTTGTTTCTTACGGTGAAGAACAGAATCCAGCAACATTGGCTCTGCTAAATCCAGGATTTTTTCGTTGATTGTATCGTTCGCAGCAATCTGTTTGTTAGTGAGAAGCAAGTATTTAAAATCTTCCGATGTTGGTTTAAATGAAGTAATTTGAAAACTTGTTTGTGCAAAACTTGTTTGATGTAATATTGCAGTTGCAAAACAAGCGAAGAGAAATTCTTTCATTTGTTCGAAAGTAAATTTTCATTTTAATAATCAATTTAAACGGTGGCAAATAAATTTGAACTTATTCCCCTTCCTATTTGGACAAAGGTTAATACGCATCCTTTTGTAATTGCCGGGCCTTGCAGTGCCGAAGGCGAAGAGCAAGTAATGAGCACAGTTAAGGAAATTGTGCAACATGCCAATGGCAAAGTGCAAATGATTCGCGCTGGAATATGGAAGCCGCGCACGCGCCCAAACAGTTTTGAAGGAGTAGGGGAAATAGGTTTGCCATGGGTGAAGAATGCCGGCCGCGCTGTTGGTTTGCCGGTAATGGTAGAAGTAGCAAATCCTGAGCACGTGGAAGCTGCTTTAAAGAATGATATTGATGTGCTGTGGGTTGGTGCGCGCACTGCCGTTTCGCCTTTCGCTATTCAGGAAATTGCCGATTCACTCAAAGGGGTTGATATTCCGGTGCTTATAAAAAATCCTATTAACCCTGATTTGGAATTATGGATTGGCGCAGTGGAAAGGTTTTATCAGAGCGGAATAAAAAAACTGGCAGTAATTCACCGCGGATTTTCATCGTACGAAAAAACGGTTTACCGCAACCAGCCGATGTGGGAAATTCCCATTGAGTTGCGCAGACGCTATCCCGAAATTCCTATTATAGTTGACCCAAGCCACATGGGAGGCACGCGCGATTTAATTTATATTCTCTCTCAACAGGCAATGGACATGGGTTTTGATGGGTTGATGATTGAATCACATATCCATCCTGATAAAGCATGGAGTGATGCAAAACAACAAGTAACTCCGGAACGGTTAGGCGAAATTCTAAACGCGCTGATTGTTCGTCAGCCAAAAATTCCTACAAATAATTTACAGCCGCTTCAGGATTTGCGTTCACGCATTGATAGAATTGACGATTATATCATTGAACTTTTAAGCGAGCGTATGGGAATTTCGGAAGAGATTGGGGAGCTGAAAAAGGAAAATGGTCTGGCCATTCACCAGGCAGAGCGCTGGGCACAAATTGTAAAACGTGCTGTAGCAAAAGGTAAAACAGGCGGGCTTACCGAAGAATTTATCCTCAAATTTTTTCAGCAGATACATAGTGAAAGTATCGTTCATCAAAGCAAGGTGATGGAGAAATAAAAATTCATTTTAGGGTTCCCGCTAGTGCGTTTTCGGTAACCAGCACAATATTATCACCTCCCATTTTCGTGTTCTCGCATCTCACCTCAAAATTTCCCGGGTAATTGCAAAAAGAACGCCTCACTGTTTCCAACTTCCAAAATCTAATTACATTTTCGCCCTCAAATTTCAATTATGTCAACAACCGGTCGTATCCTTACTTCTCCCCGTGGCAACCAACTTACCTGCAAAGGCTGGGTGCAGGAAGCCGTTCTGCGCATGCTCCACAACAACCTCGACCCTGAAGTAGCCGAGCGCCCCGAAGATTTAATTGTGTATGGCGGAATAGGAAAAGCTGCACGCAACTGGCAAGCCTTCGATAAGATTGTCGAGTGCTTACGCGATTTAGAAGAAGACGAAACGCTCATTGTGCAAAGCGGCAAACCGGTGGGTGTTTTACGCTCGCATAAAGATGCACCACGTGTTCTTATTGCTAATTCAAATCTGGTTCCTAAATGGGCCACATGGGAACACTTCCGCGAGCTGGAAAAGAAAGGCCTCATTATGTATGGACAAATGACGGCTGGTAGCTGGATTTACATCGGCTCTCAGGGCATTGTTCAAGGCACTTACGAAACTTATCTGTCGCTCGCCAATCAGCATTACAACGGCACACTTAAAGGAAAACTAAATGTAACAGCAGGTCTAGGCGGAATGGGTGGCGCACAACCGCTTTCTATTACCATGAATGAAGGTGTTTGCCTGGCGGCAGAAATGGAAGAGTGGAGAATTATAAAGCGAATTGAAACGCGATACTTAGATAAATACACCCACAACATAGATGAAGCCATCGACTGGAGTTTAGACGCTAAAGAAAAGGGTGAAGCCGTTTCAATTGGAGTATGCTGCAATGCCGTTGAACTACTTCAAAGATTGATCGACCGGAACATTACACCCGATACCCTCACCGACCAAACTTCTGCGCACGATGAACTCATAGGATATTTTCCCGAAGAACTTACAGTAGAAGATGCAAAAGTTTTACGCGAAACCAACCCCGATGAATATTGTAATCGTTCGCTCGATACAATTGCAAAGCATGTTCGTCAAATGTTGGAGTTGCAAAAACGCGGAGCAATTACTTTCGATTACGGAAACAACATCCGCGGTCAGGCAAAAGATAAACGCGGTGTTATAAACGCCTTCGATTTTCCCGGTTTTGTTCCGGCTTACATTCGTCCGCTTTTCTGCGAAGGCAAAGGCCCTTTCCGCTTTGTAGCCTTAAGTGGCGACCCGAATGATATTTATGTATGCGATGAAAAACTGAAACAGCTTTTTCCGAACAATAAAGGTTTGCTTCGTTGGTTAGAAATGGCAAAAGAAAAAATTGCTTTTCAGGGTTTACCCGCACGCATCTGTTGGCTGGGTATGGGTGATCGCGAAATTGCCGGTGTTGCTTTCAACAAATTAGTGAAGGAAGGGAAAGTAAAAGCACCTATTGTCATAGGTCGTGATCATCTCGACACCGGTAGCGTTGCTTCACCAAATAGAGAAACCGAAGCTATGATGGACGGCAGCGATGCCATTGCCGATTGGCCCATCCTCAACGCGCTCATCAATACTGCCGGTGGTGCAAGTTGGGTTTCGTTTCATCACGGTGGAGGCGTAGGGATGGGCTACTCGCTTCATGCAGGCATGGTAATAGTTGCCGATGGAACCGATGATGCTAAACGAAGACTGAAAAGAGTTTTACATAACGACCCCGCTATGGGTGTTATCCGTCATGCTGATGCCGGTTACGAAATTGCCAAAGAAACAAGCCGCAAATACGGCTTAGATATTTAAGTTTCAAAAAAGCTTAGGTAAAAACAAACCGGAACGTTTTTTGTATTCCGCAAACTCAGGATAGCGGGATAGCGATTTATCTTTCTTAAGCATGTTGGGTATAAACACAGAAACAAAAAACAGGGTTATACCAATAAACCCAACCCACGATGCTGTGAGTGCGGCAAAGCCTAAGTATATCATTAGCTCACCTAAGTAATTAGTATTGCGGCAACGCGCAAAAAAACCATCGGTAATTAAGCCGCGTTTATTCAGCAGCGTGTAATGCTTTTGCGCATCGCTTCCAAAGTGGAGCAAAGTGCCTAACACATTTATAGCTACGGCAAATCCGATAATCCATCCTGCCGGCTCTATGTGATTGTAAATTATGTAAACCGGTGCAATCCAGTAAAGCCCAAGTGCAGAAAAAGCCAAAGCAGCATACGGAATAGAAACAACTTCTTCCCATTGCCGGTCAGGAAATACACGGTCTTTAAACAGCCACATAAAACCATAGCTGCCGTGCAGCGCAAGGTAAACCCAGGCAACGGTCGAAAAATTATGGAAGTAAATCATTAGTGCAGTTACAAAAAAAGCCGTTGCACCTTTGTGCAGGTTAATAGCATATTTCAGTTTCATACAGGTAAAATTTTTGTGGAGCTATATTAAGTATTTAACGGTGTCGTAAAATACTTTTCATCTTTGCTATATCTATGTTGCCGTCCGTTATTTTTTGGTTTCAAACCCGTAAAACCATTAACCTGCTTTTGGTATTTGCGTATTTCGGCTTCATCATGGTCATGCACCATCCTATGGTGTTGCTTTCTATGTGGGTAGAAAAAAATCTTTCTATCGAAACATACAATTTGGTTGTTGCACTTGTTTTTCTTTCGCTGCTGTTGCTGTTTTCGTTTTTCGTTTTAAAGAAACTGGCATCGGAAAGAAGAAACCAAAAACTGAAAATCTTCTATCTCATTTCAACTGTAGCGCTCATCATCATTCATTCGCGCTTTATGTTCGATTCGAACATCGAAATCATTCACTCTTTTGAGTTTACCATTCTTGCCTTTCTTATTTTTCCGCTCACCAAA
>CAIYOV010000546.1 GCA_903927935.1 uncultured Bacteroidota bacterium
AACGGGTCGCGCAGCAGCGGTAATTTCTGGAATTATAATTACACTTATAACACCAACCTGAAAATACCCGGAGAAAAATTCAACATGCTTTACAGTTTTCCGTTTCAGAATTCGCCACTCGATTTTGTTTCGGTAATTAAAGAAGTTGATGCTATTGATGCTTCGTTTGTTACCACTTACAAAGAGTTTGAAAAAATATTCACAACCAACTTTCCAGCGAGTGAAGGTTGGAAGGCTTCGTGCATTAAGAACAGTGAATCGAAAGTGATGTCGGACCTTGAATTCAGCAACGATAAATACGGTTCGGTTGTGCTTGATTATTCTAAGAGCCCGAAAGGCAGACATATTCTTTATATCCGGTTTCTCCTTTATTCAAATTGATGTTATTCTGCTTTCATTTCAAATACTTAGTATGAAAAAACTTTTACTCCTCTCCCTTTTCTTCTTCATTGGTCATCATATTTTTTCACAGTCGGTGGCGAAGCAGCGTTGCGACAGGTTTGAAAAGGGAATGAATCTTTCGAACTGGATGGAAGCTTACTGGCAAACCGGTTGGCCCACTGCCAACGGTTACACGCGCGATGACCTGGTGAAGATGAAACAGGCCGGTATAAAATCTATCCGATTGGCTATTGGTTTTGCTTCGGTTACCGATACGCTCGCTCCTTATAACGTTGATACCACGCATGTTTTGTTTGCGCGCATTGATACGGTGATTAGCTGGTGCGATGATTTGCATTTGAACATGATTATCGACAACCATCACAACTGGGACATATTTAACCAGAACTGGCGCGATAAGATTGACCGGTTCGCGCACATGTGGAGTGTGGTTTCATCGCACTATAAGTATTTAGATCCCGAGCGTTACACTTTCGAATTACTCAACGAACCGGCTTTCGGTATCGCGCTCGATAGTCTGAACATTGTATTCAGCCATGCCATTGATTCTATCCGCCAGCATACCACCGCACACACTATTATTGTAAGCCCTAATTTTTCGAGCAACGGGGCGGCCTTCGTGCCTTATGTGCCCTTTGCCGATACCAACTTAATTTACACCTGGCACAGTTACGACCCTTATCAGTTTACGCATCAGGGATTCAGCTGGGCGCAGCCGCCTATGCCACTTGGCACTTCTTTCCCGGGGGCTTTCGACCAGGGCTTGTATAATGCCTGGGAAGGTGTGATTAACTGGCGCAATACTTACCACAAGCCGGTTTTTTTAGGCGAGTTCGGCACCGGTTATTTCGGACAGGCGCAGGACCGCTGCAACTGGATTGAGTTTTTCGGCAGCCGCATCGACTCGCTAGGTATGCCCTGGTTTTACTGGGACTGGCGCTGGGATTTTACTATGTTCCACTCCAACGTAGTTTCGGAAGACAGCATTATTCCCTGCTTTAAACATGCCTTGCATTTGTATGGCGATACTTTAATTTCTTCGGTAAATAATTTGAATGCCGAACAATTGCAGGCAGAAATCTTTCCTAATCCTGCTTCTGCCCTTACGGGTTGTAATGTATTGGTAAGCGATGCCGAAGAAGCTACGATAACCGTTTACGATATAGCGGGGCGCAGAATATTTACCACCCTATTTTACCGGCAAACTACTTTACCCGTAACTTTGTTCAACAGCGGACTGTATTTGCTGAACATACAATGCGGTAATAAAACGCTTAGGCGGAAGTTGGTGGTGCAGTAAGGAACAAAGGCTATAAAACGCAAAAGCGCGAAGGAAACCCCTTCGCGCTTTTGCGTTTAGCGAAAGTTAAAAACATGAATCAGTCCAGGTATTGTGATGCCCTAAAATATTGTCTTTTGAATAAAACAAATAGTTTCAATAGCATCTGTTATCAAAAATGTTAATGAAATTTTTGTTTTAGTATCATTTGTAATTACAAACCCTATTGAAACATTTGTTTCAGTGTCATCTGTAATTACAAACCCTATTAAAACATTTGTTTCAGTGTCATCTGTAATTACAAATCATATTGAAACAAAAGTTTCAGTATCATTTGTATTTACAAACCTTAGTAAAACTTATTTTTTCATAAGTTTCAGTAGTAGTTATGATAGCGAAGCGGCTGGAGTGTTGAGAATTATAATGCCCGGTCAAATACTTTTTAACATATGTATGGAACAGGAATAATGTCCTGAGTTGCCGAGGGCAGAAGGTAGTAATTCGAAACCGAGCTGGTGATAAATGTTTATCGCTTTCTGCAGTTCGGGCATGGTTTCGAGATATATTTTATGGTAATGGTGCTGACGGGCAAAGTCTATGCATTGCTCCAACAAAGCTTTGCCCAAACCTTTCCCGCGCGCCTGTGGCAACAGGTACATTTTTACCAGTTCGCAGGTGTCCGGGGGCAGGCCATCGGTGGGGTAAATACCCGCGCCTCCGCAAATCACATCGTCTGCCTCAGCTATAAAATATGCGCTGCTCTTAACTGTAAAAAAATCGCTCAGGTGGTTCAGGCTTTCATCGAAATAAGCGGTGCCGGGGCGGTTGATGCCATGCTCTTCGAAAACACTTTTAATAATGGTACAGATGACAGGGTCGTCTTCCTTATTTATCGGGCGGATACTTACGGGCATGATGCAAAATAAAAAAAGCCCCCCGAAATTTCGGAGGGCTTGTATTTTATCCCCCTCTGGAGGGGGTGCCCGCAGGGCGGGGGAGGATTTACTTCATCAGCGTAACCGTTCCATTATCGTCTTTCACTACTCCGTCAAAGAAAGTCACCCTCATCTGCCAAACGTAGGTATCGAACGGTGCCGGTTTGCCGTCTACCTTGCCGTCCCATCCGTAGTTACCGGTAAGGCCGTTTTGCTGGGCCTGGTTGATATAAACGGCCTGTCCCCAACGGTCAAACACGGCTATATCAATATTGGTAGCACCAAGAATATCAAACTCAAAGCGGTCGTTCAGCCCGTCACCGTTAGGCGTAAAGGCCGAAGGAATGAAAGCAGAAAGCTTGGTACTTACATAAATAGTAAGGGTATCTGAAGCGGTGCACGAATCGGCATTCATTACCGTTACCATAAAGGTGGTTGAACTGCGCGGTGCCGCGTAAGGGTTTGTACAGTTGGCCGGGTCGCCACAAATACTGTAATCCATCAGCGAATCAGGAGTCCACATATAACCTATAATGGTAGTATCAGCCGTTGCCGTGGCAACCAGTTGTGTTTTCATGCCTGTCAGTATAATCTGCTCTGCAGCAGTTAAGTCAACCGATATCTGGCCAGGCGAAGCAATATCAAAGGCACTTGTTCCCTGGCAACTGTTGGCATCAGTAACCAGTATTACATAATGTCCCGGTGCTAAACCGTAGAATATGCTGCTGTCCTGCGTAGAACCGTTCAGTTGATAAACATAAGGCTGCAAGCCTCCTGAAACCGTAGTTACTACAATACCATTGGCGCTGGTAAAGCATTTGCTGCCGGTAGCCTGTGTGCTTACATCAATCTTGGTAGGCCCGATCAGCGAATCGGTAGCTGCAACCGTGCAACCCTTGCTGTCAGTTACGGTAACTGTATAGGTTCCGGCAAACAGATCAGAAGCCGATGCGCTGTGTTGCACCGGTTGTGTGCTCCATGTATAGCTGTAAGGTGTAACCCCTTGTATAGCCACCACCGACATACTTCCGTTGCTGGCCCCGTTGCAGGTAGGCTTATTCATCAGCAGCGTCAGATTAATCTGCTGCGGCTGGGTAATGGTAAAGTCGGCTGTTTTAAAGCACTGGTTAGCATCGGTTACAGTAACTGTGTATACTCCCGCTATGACCGTATCTAAATCCTGCGTAAGCGTACTGCCTGTCCAAACGTAACCATATGTAGGAGTGCCGCCAGTTACCGAAATATCTACCGCACCGGTATTTGAACCAAAACAGCTGGCGTTGGTCACTAAACCGGTAATGGCAATTTCTGTAGGCTGGGTAACATCAATACTATCAAAGGTATGACAGTTGTTAGAGTCAGTCACCATCAATACATAATGGCCGGCAGATACTCCGTTGCGTACTGAATCAGTAGCAAAATCATCCCACAGATACTCATAAGGGGTAGAACCTCCTGAAGGATGTGAAGTGAGCGTTCCGTTAGCACCGTTAAAGCATGAAACATTGGTAGATGTAATATCCAAAGTAAGCGGCAACGGTTCTCTCACAATGTAAAGTGAAACCACCGAGCATCCGTGGAAATCGGTTACCGTTACAAAATAACTTCCGCCTGTCAGGTTACCGATATCTTCAGTAGACTGCTGTGTAGACCAGGTGTATGTATAAGGAAGCGTTCCTCCGTATGCCGTAATATCAACAAACCCGTTGTTAAGACCAAAGCAGGTTACATTGTCCACAAAGCCCGAAGTGAACAAGGCACTTGGTTCGGTCACCACAAACGAATCAACTTTTGTGCAAAGGTGGGCATCGGTAATAGTAAGGATATAAGTTCCTGCACCGATATTCGTAATATCCTCAGTAGAAGCCGAAGTGCTCCATAAGAAATTATAATTCGGGGTTCCGCCACCGGTTATCAGGTCTATAGAACCGTTAGCATCACCAAAACATACCGGGTTATGAATAACCGCATTGGTACTGATAGAAGATGGATTAATGATAAGGTCGCAAATACTTGCTGTGCATCCGTGATTATCACTTACGGTTACACAAAAAGTTCCTCCGTTTAAGTTCGAAACATCCTGTGTAGTTGCTCCGTTATTCCAGATATACTGATAATTCGGAGTGCCTCCCACAACTGATAAATCGATGGCTCCGTCATTTGCATTATAACAGGTAATCTGAGTTACCTGGGTCGAAAGAACAATAGGAGATGGCTCATCAATAGTTACTGAATCACGATGAGTACATCCATTGGCATCGGTAATAATCACAAAGTAAGTGCCACCCTGCAGATTCACCACATCCTCTGTAATCTTGAAATTAGACCAGAAGAAAGTATAAGGAGTAACGCCTCCTGTAACTGTCAAATCAGCTGAACCATCACCGGCTCCCGGACAAGTAACATCCACTCCAGTTATAGAAGAAGTAATATCTGAAGGAGCTGTAACAGTATAAGATGCGGTAGCTGAACAGCCATGAGCATCGGTCACAGTTAAGGTGTAAGTTCCTGCAATTAAATTCTGAATATCTTCTGTACTTGCACCGTTGCTCCATACAAACGTGTACGGAAGTATTCCTCCAACAACGGTAGTGTTTATCAAACCATCATTACTTCCAAAGCAATGAACGTCAGTAACTGTGCCGGTCAATACCAATAAAGCAGGCTGAGTAATCGTTGCACATGCAGTAGCCGAACAGTTGTTAGCGTCTTTTACCGTTACACAGTAAGTGCCGGCAACAACGTTTGTCAAATTCTGAGTGTTTGCACCGTTGCTCCAGGTAAAGTCGTAAGCACCTGTGCCGCCTGTTGCGGTTAAGGTAATACCACCCGTTGCGTTACCGTTACAAAGAACATTTGTTACTGTTGTTGAAAGAACAATGGCCGTTGGCTGTGTAATAATCACCGAATCTCTCTTCTCGCATCCGTTGGCATCAGTAATAATTACATAGTAAGTTCCTGCTGTAAGACCTGTTAAGTCCTGAGTATTATGGAAGTTGCTCCACAGATACGAATATGCCGGTGTTCCGCCACCCACTGTAAGGTTTGCTGCTCCATTGTTTCCGTTAAAGCAAAGAACATTCGTTCCAACAACCGATGATGTAATAGCACTAGGTTCTGTTATAGTGTAGCTGGCTGTTATCGTGCACGCATTCGCATCCGTTACCGTTACACTATACGTGCCCCCGCTCAGTCCGTTTACATCTTCTGTGGTCGCTGTTGTGCTCCATGCAAAACTGTATGGGAATACTCCGCCC
>CAIYOV010000547.1 GCA_903927935.1 uncultured Bacteroidota bacterium
CTCTTCTTTCTTCTTTCATATTTCTCCTTCTCGTATAAAATCGTTTTCAAAAAAATGTCTGCTACTTTCTTTCCGCCATAAAACGTCAGGTGCGTGTAATCTTTATTGGCAAGTGAATGCTTAGGAGTGTTCGCCCAGTTTACCATGGTTGAGTCTCCTCCCATTGCTTCAAACAAATTCCAGAAACACACTTCATTTTCAGCCGCCATTTTGCGCTGCACGTCTACGAGTCGTTTTATCGATGGCATTGTTTGCAATTGACCATCAATGTTATCCGCCCGGTCACTACACCCCAGAACCAGAATAGAACTGTTAGGAAACGCACGTTTCATCATGGCGATGGTCGGCTTCATACTCCGCGTATACCAATCGTATGTTTTCGATTTCTCATTCGCCACATTTAGACCGTAATTCAACACCACTAATTCATAAGGATGAATGGAATCAAAAGCACGGAACATTTTTTCGCTCACGTAATTCAAGCCTATTCCCGAGTTACCGCGCATCGAAAAATTATCGAGACAAATTCCGGTTTTGCTTTCAAATACAATTCCGTATAAATCAGCTTTGCCTTTCACCGAAAACTTTAACGATGATAGATTCTCTCCCAGATTCTTGCTGTGAATGGAATTCACCGAACCGATAAACATTTCCTGTCCGTTAGCGGTAACAGTAGCACTGTCTGAAGAACCGTAAAACAGTTTTGCGTTGGGGAAAGAATTCAGTCGGTTGCGTTTTTCGGCTGTGTATGAAACATAACTCGCATCGTTTGGCACAAAAGAAAAACCCGCAGGGCCAAGTGGATGTTCCGGACTTCTCTCTCCGACAATAGCAAAAGTTTTCCAGTTATTGAACGAGTGAATGACTGTTTGCCGGAAACCCGCCACCTCAGAAGTTATCGGAACAAAACCCACTCCGCTTCCTCCAAAAATTGCCTGTAAAGTGTCGCGTAAGGGGTCGAGCAGAATATCCCCCTCCACATACGAATCGCCAAACCAGGCAATACGCACAATTTTGTTCTTCGATGAGTCCAGAGCCGATAAAAACACATTCATGCCTGTAGTATCGTTGCTATAATCTTCAATACATGTAACCCCGTTTTTGCAGGTATCAACATAAACCGGCTTCATTACTTTCACAGTATCCGCAACTACCACTACCTCCTTCTTTAAAATGTCCGACAGAATATTAATGCGCTTGAAATGAAAATTACCTACGTCAAACGCTGGGATTACCGACAGCGCCAGCAGCGAGGCAATAACAAGAGCGGTGCCAATAAGAGTTTGTTTGAGATAATTTTCTGAAGGCATTGGGTGAGACGAAAGTGCTGATATTAAAACGAGTGATACAATTAAACGAAACGGAGTTTTAAGATATTGCGTGGTGATTGTAGAAAATTTTTGACGGCTCAAATTAAAGCACGGGTTGTATATATTCGCTTCATGCTTCACCGCCTTTCTATACGGAACTATGCCATCATCGAAAAACTCGAAATTGAGTTTTGCGACCGCATGAACATTATTACAGGCGAAACAGGCGCTGGAAAATCCATTCTTTTGGGTGCGCTATCGCTTATTCTCGGAGAACGTGCTGATACGAAAGCCCTCTACAATACAGAAGAAAAGTGTGTGGTAGAAGCTGATTTTGAAATTCAGAACAAAGACCTGAAATACTTCTTCTCAAAAAATGAACTGGACTTTGATACCCATACCATCGTAAGAAGAGAAATAAATCAAAGCGGAAAATCGCGTGCTTTTATAAATGATACGCCTGTTACTCTGACCGTATTGAAAGAATTAGGAGAACGGCTGGTGAACCTGCATAGTCAGCATGAAACGCTTGAGTTGACCAAAGCAGGATTCCAGTTAGATGTGATAGATACGCTGGCAAAAAATCAACCGATACTTACAGTTTACAAATCGCAATTCATCCAATACAAAAAGGATTTTAAACGATTGGAAGAATTGGTGGAGCAATTCAGAAACTCTTCTTCGGAGCTGGATTATCTCCAATTTCAATTTAATGAACTGACAGAAGCAAAATTAGTAGCAGAAGAACAAACATCTCTCGAAACTGAGCAGAATACTTTGAGTAATGTGGAAGAGATTAAACGTGCTCTTCAAACTTCTATTCAGATTTTAAGCGAAGGAGAAATATCTATGCTTGACCAACTGACTGAAGTTCAAAGTCAATTGAAAACCGTAAAGACTTACAACAAAGATATTCTTGCACTCACAGAACGTTTACACAGCGTATTTGAAGAATTAAAGGACATCAACGAAGAGTTTGAAGACCTTCAGGAAAACGCTTCACTTGACCCAGAGCGTTTGGAAGAAGTAACTGCACGGTTGAATATTATTTACCGTTTGCAGAAAAAACACAACGCTTGTACTATTGAAGATCTACTGAAGATCCAAAGCTTCTTACAGGAGAAAATTGCATCAGTCGATAATAACTCAACGAAAATCGACCAACTGAAAGCACAACTCCAAAAACAATTCGGTGAGTTGCTTTCTCTTTCTGACCAACTTCATCAATCGCGTGAAAAAGTGTTGCGCGAGTTTCAAAACAATGTTGTAATGCTTTTGACTAAAGTCGGAATGCCAAATTCATCCTTTAAAGTTGAAATCAAAAAACTGGAACATCATCAATTGAATGAAAATGGTTTGAGCGAAATCAAATTCCTATTTTCTGCTAACAAAGGATTTGTGCCACTTGAAATAAAAGATGTTGCCAGTGGTGGTGAACTTTCACGTTTAATGCTTTGCATCAAATCGCTGATTGCAGATGCAGGAGCACTCCCAACTTTAATATTTGATGAAATTGATGCGGGCATTTCCGGTGAAGTGGCTTTGAAGGTTGGAGAGATCATGAAGAAACTTTCGCGCAATCATCAACTTATCAGCATTACGCATCTTCCACAAATTGCCCGAACCGGTGATGCGCACCTTTATATTTATAAAGAGACAAAAGACAACCGTACCCAAACGCGCATAAAAGAACTGAAAGGCGAAGAGCGCGTAATTGAAATTGCAAAAATGTTGAGTGGCGATAAAGTAAGCGATGCGTCATTGGCGAATGCGAGAGAGTTGATTGCATCCTAAAACAGAATTTCTATTTTGCATTTGCAAACACCTTACCAATGAACAATTTATTAGCAGGAAAACGCGGTATCATATTCGGAGCATTAGATGAACATTCCATTGCATGGAAAGTTGCATTAAAGGCAAATGAGCAGGGTGCAAAATTTGTTCTAAGCAATGCGCCTGTAGCACTTCGATTGGGAGAAATAAATAAACTGGCAGCAACCTGCGGAGCATTGGTGATTCCAGCCGATGCGACTTCACTTGAAGATTTGGAAAAATTAATCACACAATCTATTGAACATCTTGGAGGGAAATTAGATTTCATTCTTCATTCCATCGGTATGAGCCCAAATGTGCGGAAAGGAAAAACATACACTGACATCAATTATGAGTGGTTTCAAAAAACACTTGACATTTCTGCTTTATCTCTTCATAAAATTCTTCAAACCTGTATGAAGCAGGATGCAATTTCTGATTGGGGAAGTGTAGTATCGCTTACTTACATCGCTGCGCAACGTGCTTTCCCGGGTTATGGTGATATGGCTGATGCAAAAGCCACACTTGAATCTATTGTTCGTTCATTTGGTTATTACTATGGTAACGCAAAAAAGGTTCGGGTTAATTCTGTTTCACAATCACCAACTGTTACAACTGCAGGATCCGGGATAAAAGGATTTGATTCGTTCTTCGGATTTGCCGATAAAACAAGTCCTCTTGGCAATGCTCCTGCCGAAGATTGTGCAAATTATTGCGTTACGTTATTCAGTGATTTAACCAAGTACGTAACCATGCAGAATCTTTTTCATGATGGAGGCTTTTCTAAAATGGGAATAAATGAATTAGTGATACAGGAGTTTATACAGAAATAAACAATGTAGATCGTAAAACAAAAAACCCGACCAATTGGTCGGGTTTTTTGTTTTACGATTTATCGTTTTCTGCTTCCGCTTTTTTTAAAGCAGGTTGATGAGTAATTCTAAGTTCATCTGTATCTTTATTCAGTTCAATAGCGAAACTATCTCCTGCTTTTGCATTTGCGCGAAGAATTTCTTCTGCCAACGGGTCTTCCACATATTTCTGAATAGCTCTGTGTAATGGACGGGCACCAAACTGAGGATCATAACCTTTATCAGCTAAGAAATCTTTTGCCTCTTCGGTCAACTTAATTTCAAACCCAAGTTCAACAATTCTCTTGGTAACATCGCGCAGTGCAATGTCAATAATGCTGTGAATATTGCTTTTGTCAAGTGAGTTGAAAATGATAACATCATCAATACGATTCAAAAACTCGGGTGAGAATGTTCGCTTCAATGCTTTAGTAATTACATTACTTGCGAAATCATCGCTCTGATCGGTCTTAGATTTGGTCGCGAAACCAACTCCCGCTCCAAAATCCTTCAAATCTCGTGCACCGATATTCGAGGTCATGATAATAAGTGCATTTTTAAAATCCACTCTTCTGCCTAAACTGTCGGTCAGAATTCCGTCATCAAAAACCTGCAACAGAATATTGAATACATCGGGGTGCGCCTTTTCAATTTCATCAAGCAACACAACGCTGTATGGTTTTCTGCGAACCTTTTCTGTTAATTGTCCTCCTTCTTCGTAACCCACATATCCGGGAGGTGCTCCAACCAAGCGAGATACAGAAAATTTCTCCATGTATTCGCTCATGTCAATTC
>CAIYOV010000548.1 GCA_903927935.1 uncultured Bacteroidota bacterium
GAAAAGTTTTTCTGAAAAAACAATTTTTCATTTTGCCGTTTTAGCTCGATAAAAGCATATTTATAATTCGTTTCTGCAGCCTGGTAATATTCAGGAGCATAAACATCGGTATTAATCTTCTTGGCATTAGTCAGGACCTCATTGCACTTTTTAAAATCCTCCATGGGTGGCTTATCCATGAAAAGTATCAAGAGCACAAGAACAATCAGGGAGAGAAGAGAAATAATCCCGGTATAAAACAATAATTTCTTAAAAAAACCTGATCTCACGAATCCATTATTTATGTGAACTTTAAACAAAATATCCAAAAAAACCCCCGGAAATATTCCGAGGGTTATTTCTTTTAAGCAAACTTAGAAGTTGCTTATTTTTTTGCTTTAGCTTTTGGGCCTTTAGCTTTTGCAATAACGTCTGTCAACTCAGTGTTAACAGCTTTAGCTTTCTCAACGGCTGGCTTAACTTTCTCAGAAAGAGTTAAGATGTCTTCGTTGTTGGTCAAACCTGCAGAAACTTCAGTTAAAACAGTTTCAACAACTCCGATTTCCTGACCGATAGCTTCAACAGCAGCTTTGCCTTCTTTTCCCTTAGGAGCTTTAGCTAACAATTCTTTGTCAGCGGCAATGGCAGCGGTTAATTCAGCAACGGCAGCAGTAACTTCAGCTTTCAAAGCTTCTTTTCTTGCTGTTGTTTCTTCTACTGCTTTGTTAGAAAGAGTAGTAACAGAAGTCAAAGTAGTTTTGGCAACATCATAATTGCGGAACAATGCGAATTTTGCATTCTGCTCTTCAACTTGAGCAAGACCAGATTTCTGCGCATCAACAGCAGCTTGGAAAGAAGCAGCAACATAACGATCAGCGCCAGCTTTCTTAGCAGCTTCGATAGCAACGTTTGCAGCATCGATGTCAGCTTGAGGAACTTTAGCACAACTTGCTAATGTAACAACGAGAATACTTAAGGTAACCAGTTTTAATAATCCTTTTTTCATAACTTTGAAAAATAAATGTAATTAATGTAAATCAATGTTTCTGTTCAAACAATTTTAACTTTTAGACGCAAAGGTTTCTGAAAGTCACCACAAAAATATATTTTTTTTTTCAAATTGAGAGATTATCTTTACAATTCCTTAAATAAGAATACTTTACGAATATTAAAAAATGATTAATAAATTGTCTGTGAATGACCTTCCCGATGCTGAGATCATCAAAAAGATCAAACACGAACACAACACAAACCTTTTTGGGATCCTTTACACCAGGTATTCGAACAAAGTCTATGAGAAGTGCAACTCTCTTTTGAAGGATCCGGTGCAGGCTCAGGAGTTTGTTCAGGATATCTTCTGTAAAGTCTTCGAAAAACTTTCTGATTTCAGGGGTGAATCAAATTTTTCGACCTGGTTATATTCTATTACCTACAATCATTGTATAGAGTACCTGCGTGTAAAAAAGAAGATGAACTATCCGGACTGGAACAGTTCTCATGAATTACCTGACGTTATAGATGAAATAGATGAAAAACTGATAAGCAGCGAACGCCTCATGCAAATCATGGATCTCATCCACCCTGAGGAAAAAGCCTTGCTAACGATGCATTATATAGACGATTTACCTATTGCCTATATACAGACAGCTCTTAAAATAAGTGAAAGCGCTACTAAAATGAGGCTGAAAAGAGCGAGGGAACGGGTGTCATACCTATATACCCAGAAGTATAAGTGACATTTTTTTATTTCAAATCCTTGTGACTTTTCCCCGTTTATTCGTCAAAAGGGAGTGAATAATATCATTCAGAGATGATTTCACGCTAATATGAAAGAGC
>CAIYOV010000549.1 GCA_903927935.1 uncultured Bacteroidota bacterium
CATCATTTAAAAATGATGGCATCGCTGTTTTAAAAATGGTTAGCGAATTATGGTTATCTTTTTGTTGTAAAAAGCGTTGCCCTGCTGGATGCGTAATACATAAATCCCATCATTAATATTTGTAATATAAATAATGGTTTTATTGCCCGTTCCTGATTTAAATTCTGTTATCATTCTTCCGTTTAAATCCAGCAGTTCAATGCGGTCGGTTTCGGCAAACGGTAAGGCAGATTCAATAACCAACCGGTCTTGAGCCGGATTAGGAAATATTGAAATGCTTGTAGGCTCGGAAGGATTTAATAGCTGCATACCGGTAACCGGATAACACATTTTATATAGTTCGGTATTACCGGTTTGGTAAGCGGCAGCATAAAACAAACACCCTAATGCTATCTGTGGTCTGGATGTTCTTCCAAAGCTATCGGCACAGGCGTTAACAACAAAAGAGGCAGGCAACAGCGCTGTATCAGAATTGTCGGCTCCGTTATAAGCATGTAACTGATTTCCGCTTATGCCATCGTTGGCAATAAAGTGCAATCGCCCACCGTAAATGGCAGTGTTATCGTTCACACCATCACCCGGACCAGGGTTTATATCTTTTGCCAGTTGGGTGCTTTGCGGTGTGCCATCGGTTGACCAAATTTCGAAGCCGTGGGCATTATCGCGCGCTTTAAAATAGACCAGGTTGTGATAGTATATAAACCCTTTGGGCATGCTGGAGTCAGCTCCGGGGTTTATATCTTTAATCATGTAAGTTCCTGCCTCTGTTCCATTGCTGAGCCAGGGTTCCACACCGGTAGCCGGAGTATAAGCACCAAAATAAAGGGTATCGTTCTTTTCGCCAAAATACCAGGGGTAACTCCTGCCGGGGCCGGGGTTGATATCTTTTACCAGATGGGTTCCTGCACCGGTGCCATCAGTAACCCATAACTCTAAACCCAAACTTCCGCTATCGGCCTGAAAAAACATTTTATTCAACACCCCGTGAAAGTGCGATATGTTTGAACCGGTACTGCCGGTTACTATATCTTTAACCATAAAGGTTCCGGCAGTAGTGGCATTGGTTGCCCATAGCTCAAAGCCATGCACACCATCATTGGCCGTAAAAAACATTAAGCCGTTAGCCGGTGTATAACCCTGTGCCTCGCTGGGAGCAGCACCCGGGTTTATATCGAGCAACACGTGTGTGCCTGTGTCGGTGCCATCACTCACCCAGGGTTCCCACCCGTGTATAGAATCGTTGCTGTAAAACAAGGCTTTTCCGTTTAGCACATCCAGCTGGTCAACACCACCACTGTGTGTACCGGGCCAAATATCTTTTGCTAAATGCGTACCGCCAGTAGTGCCATCGCTCACCCAAAGTTCAACACCGTGTGTGCCATCGTCAGCACCAAAAAAAAGTTTGCCATTCGCAACGCGCATATTGTTAATGTTGCTGGAAGGGGCACCTGGGTTAATGTCTTTTACCAGTTGTGTTCCCCCATCGGTACCATCGCTGCTCCAAAGCTCAAAACCCGATGTGCCATCATCTGCGGCAAAATAGATTTTACCATTCAATTGTATTACCGATGTTCCAATCTGAACACCGGAGCCGCCCGGATTAATATCTTTTACTAATTCAGGTGCCTGGGCTTTAGGTAAAATTTCTACAGCCATTAAAAAAACGAATAGTAGGGTGTGTTTCATAACAGAAAAATACGAAAGATTTTTTTGGAACAAAAAACCCAGATCATAATCTTCCGCTATCGGAATATTAAAGGAACACAACTTAAAATTACAGATTGCAAAAAACAATAGATTTCATGCATCTATTGTATTCCCTATAAAAAGCAATGCCCTTATTTTGCCACCACCAACTTGGCATTGTATGTTTTGTTGTCAGTCATCAGGTTCAACAGATAAAAACCATTGGTTATTTCGCTAATATCCATTTCAAATTTATACTGACCGGACATTAATTTAATTTCCTTTAGCAACTGCCCATTCAGATTCAGTAATTGCAAATAGCCCTCTGTTTGCGGAACAACTTTAAGTTGTGCTATTAACCGGTTGTTGGCCGGGTTCGGATAAACCCTAATCTGATTATCGTCAACCGGTGCAATTTGCGGGGTTTGTAATGTCACAGGGTTATCAAAACTGAGCTTATCTACTATTAAGGTCGAAAGACCGTTTACATTTTGAGAGAAAGCCGAAATTTCAATAGCCGCACTATCAGGTATCACTGTGCTGTCAGTATAAACAATAGTATACTGAAAGGGAGTTAAAGTGGTTATCGAATCGCCATACCATCGGCTATTACCCCCCACATATTGTCCATGCTTATACATGTTAACAGAAATAAGCGCAGAGTCACCATTAACAGGAAACCATTCAAGGTATCCGTTGAATGTTTCATGTCTTCCGTAAACCGGAAAACCCGGACCATCATCAAAATAACCTGCCTTAAGACGTATACTAGCACCAAGCAACTGCCCATTCCAAATGTAATTTTGAATTTTAGCGGCATGGTCATTAGGGGGGTCGCTGTATGTTTCTGTAACGCATGTTACATTAGCCAGACTAAGACCGGTAGAAACAATATTTTCAGTAACCCAGCTTTCGAGTTCCGGATAAGAATACGAAATCCAGTCTTCAAAATCAGTATTCGGTACTGGTGGTCCTGCCGGACTAAAACCAATATCATCTACCGTTATATTGCTGCTTATGTTGCACGGCTTGTTGTCCAGCCCTAAACAGGGACCAAATGCCAGAACAATACTATCAGGCATTAAGGCAGAATTATAATTTATAGGAAAAGCTACCCGTTCAAAAACCCCACCGGTGTTGCCCGGCAATTGGAAAAAATTAAAAGCCATGATAGTGTCTCCACTGTAAAGTTGTATAGCCATAACAGGAGTGTCTACAGGGGCATTATTAGCATTTACATAAAGCCAAACAGAATCGGGCCTTGCATGAAAAGGCTTGCCGTCAATAAATACAGGGATACTGCCGGGTGTATTATGTGTTTCGAACATTGAATTAAGGGCTACATCCTTATAGTTTATTTTTAGCCCGTAACCGTTATGGCCCGGAACTCTTTGTGCCCCATAACCTAATATCACCCAGTTTCGTGGAACGAGTGCAATTCTGTTTTGCCAATATTCAAAATCCCAGTTTGGTATTTCATTATCGCCTATAAACACCTGCCTGGTTTCGCTGTAATAGGTATAGCCCGAAGGTATTACCGCCTTTAACCGGTAGTAATAAAACACACCGGTGTTCAGACCGTTTAGTTGTGCCATTAGATTATGCGGTAAAGTATCATTAACAATACCGGGAGTAGCTAAAACTTCACTGCCAAATGAAGGGGTAAGGCCGTATTCAAAACTAAGGGAACTAGTCAAAGTCGAACCATCTACCACTCCGTTTAATTGGGCCGAAGTATTGGTAACATTGGTAGCAAAAAGTGCATTAAATACATTGAATAGATGACCGCAATACACCTGAAGCGTGTCACCATACAGAGTATCAGCGGCAGTTACTGCCTTTATACAGAAATAGTAAATTGCCTGTTGCTGCAGTCCGCCTGCAACCTGTATAACTGAATGCAATAAAGTATCGTTTACGTTGAAAGGATTGCCCGGAACTTCACTGCCCAAAGACGAGGATAATCCGTATAGAAAACTAACGGTTACAGGAAACCGGAAATTTTCTACAGTTCCGCTAAACAACACTGAAGTATCATTAAAGGTACTGCCGGGATAGGTTATAACTATAGGATTATTTGTTCCGGTATAAAACCCAAGTGTGTCGCTTTCAAAGTGGGTAAACCCGTTACCTTCCAATGCATAGTAATATGTGGTGTTGGGTAATAGTCCGGTAAGAGTGGCTGTGGTGGTATGAAGTAATGAATCAGTTACTGAATTTGGTATAGCCGCAATCTGGCTGCCTAACGAATGCGTGGTTCCGTAATTGAATTTTAGCTGAAGAGGAACAGGAATTTTATTGACCACCGCATTTAACTGTGCACCGGTAGTTGTTACATTGGTGGCCGTAGTTCCATCGAAAAGATAGGGCTTAGTTCCCTGGTAAAGCGTGCGTACCGGCAATTGAATATCACCTACAGCAGAACCCAGTATGGTTTTGTAGTAATACAAATTACCGGGGATAAATCCAGCCATATAAGCACCATAAACCTGAGGAAATTGGTTCGTAATATTTACCTGATATGAATATCTCACGTTTTGGGTGAATCCGGTATCGCTTGCAGATATAAAATAAAGATGCGATGGAACTCCATGGGTATTTACCAATGCCTGTAAAGCATATCCCATTGAATCCTGAGGCACCGATCGGGTTTCAGCTAAATCGGGTGTAGCTAATTTGGCGTATATGTATAACTTACCTGACTTGCCCGCTACTACACCAAAGCTATCGGTATAAAAACTAACAGCATTGAAAGATTCATTTCCGGTAGTCCCTGTAACCGTTTGCGTTACCCAGTTTAGCCCTCCGTTGATGGTTTTTAGTAAAGTGGCGCTGTCACCGGTGGCATAGCCCTTGTTGCTGTCTATAAAAGATATATCGTTAAGCTTGCCTCCCATCTCGTCTTTTAAAACCGTCCAGTTGGCGCCACCGTTGGTGGTTTGCAGAATTGTTCGAAGCGAATCTTGCAGACCACCTGTTATATATCCGGTAGTTGCATTAACAAAAGTAATACCGCTGAAATCTCTTATAACCGGTGAACTTACCGGATTCCAGTTAGCACCTCCGTTAACTGTTGTCAGAATGGTGCCGCTGTCGCCCACTGTAAATCCCTTAAGCGTATCAATAAAGTAAACAGCAGTCAGCCATTTACCTGCCTGGTCTAATATCACATTCCAGTTCAGCCCGCCATCACTGCTTTTGATTATTGTTTGAAGTGAATCTTTATGGCCACCCGCCACATAAAAAGTTTGTGTGCTCTTTACCCAAATAATTTTGTTCAAACTTCTTCCCAAAATAGGTGACACTTGCGGATACCAATCTATGCCG
>CAIYOV010000550.1 GCA_903927935.1 uncultured Bacteroidota bacterium
GACCGGTATCGCGGAAGAATTCACCAATTGCGCAACCTGCGAAAGGAGCGTAGAATTGAAGAGGAGCCGGATCAGCAGCAGAAGCAGATACAACAACTGTGTAAGCCATTGCTCCGTTATCTTCCAAAGTCTTTTGGATACGTGCTACAGTAGAAGATTTCTGACCGCAGGCAACATAAATACAGAAAACCGGTTCGCCTTTTTCGTAAAATTCTTTTTGGTTCAAAATGGTATCGATTGCCACAGCAGTTTTACCTACCTGACGGTCTCCGATGATCAACTCACGCTGTCCGCGGCCGATTGGAATCATCGCGTCAATAGCTTTGATACCTGTCTGCAACGGCTCGTTTACCGGCTGACGGTAAATTACACCCGGAGCTTTTCTTTCCAATGGCATATCGTAAAGGTCGCCTGTAATAGGGCCTTTCCCGTCAATTGGTTCGCCCAAAGTATTTACAACACGTCCTACAAGGCCTTCGCCTACTTTAATAGAACCGATAACACCTGTTCTTTTCACAGTGTCGCCTTCTTTAATTTTTTCAGAAGGTCCCATCAATACCACCCCCACGTTATCTTCTTCCAGGTTCAACACGATTGCCTTAATACCGTTGTTGAATTCAACTAACTCTCCCGCCTGGGCGTTAGTCAATCCGTAAACGCGGGCGATACCGTCACCTACTTGCAATACAGTTCCTACTTCTTCCAGTTCCGCAGCACTCTTAAATCCTGCAAGTTGCTCGCGGAGAATCGATGAAATCTCATCGGGTTTTACATCTGCCATATTATTATTGTTTGAATGATTTTTTAAAACGCGCGCAAATATACGAGCGCAAGCCACATTTTCAAATGAATTTTCTCTCCGTATAGAGGGATGAAAGAAGGAAGAAAACTGAGTTATCCGTTTTTCTTAGCTTCAGCAGGATTTAGTTTCTTATTCAACTCATCCATTTGTGCCTGAAGCAATTTATTTTGCTCAGCAGTGCATCGCTTACTCCAAAGCAAAAACTCAATCACTTTCTTCTTAAGGGCAAGGTTATCATCTATAAAGTTCGGATTGGCAAAAATAACGTGCAGGTCGTCCGGTATGTGTTTGTTTAACCCAAGGAACGAAGGCAGAAAATGTTCGAGCATCAATCGGAGAAAACGGAGTTCTGGGTCTTTCGAATCTCTTTCTACCGCACTGTTTAAATGGTTTTTCGATTTGATGACGTGCCGGAGTTTCGCCCAGTTACCATCATCATACTGACAATACAATCCGTTACACAAGCCGTAGTAACTTTCTTCCGTGGGAGTTTTCTTTTCAATGTTTTCCAGTTTGGAAGCCAACGAATCCAAAGCGGTTTTGCGTTCGGTAGCCTGCAAAAACAAATCGCGTAACTGCTGCCGGTTAAACTGCTGACAGTAGATTTCTTTTTGAAATATAAAAGTTGAAAGAAAGAGAAGCCACTTCATTTAACCCGAAGATAATTTCTTTTCAGGAAACTTACAAGCAACAATTACATTCGCGCTCTTAAATTTATTCTCATGAAATGCCCATGATTCGAAATTTCAAACCGAAAGTGAATATCATGGGCATTCCATCTGTCCTTTAAAAAGAAAATAATATTCAGATGAAAGTATTGATAATAGGAGCAGGCAACATGGGCAAGACTTACGCCCGAAGTTTTCTGGCATCGCGTTTTATTGCTGCCAACGATTTATATGTACTGGAGCGCTCAGCAGGAAGCGTTTCTTCCATCAAAGAAATTCCGCAGGGCAATATTCGTCCTCAGGCGGGTGAATTTATTTCGCAGGCAGACATTATTATTCTATCCGTTAAGCCGCAGGATTTTCCTGTGCTGGGCAGACAGATTATGCCTTATGTAAAATCCGGACAACTCATTCTTTCTATTATGGCGGGGATTAAAATTGCTGCCATATATGAAGCTATTGGTGCCACTAAAATTGTGCGCGCTATGCCTAATCTCCCCGCGCAAATAGGTATGGGGATGACGGTCTTTACATCTTCTGCTGATATTGATAAGAAAGAACTTTTCATTATGCAGAACCTGATTAATACCACCGGTAAGTCGGTATATGTGGAAGATGAAAATAAAATTGATGCTGCTACTGCCATCTCCGGTAGCGGACCGGCTTACGTTTATTATTTTATGGAGGCAATGATTCAGGCCGGTATTAAAATGGGCTTTACTTTATCACAGGCGGAGTTACTCGTAAACCAGACTTTTATGGGTGCGGTGCATTTGCATAATCAAAGCGATTTGACCTGCGAAGAATGGATTGCACGGGTGGCTTCGAAAGGCGGAACAACCGAAGCCGCGCTCAAAGTTATGAAAGAGAATGTGGTAGATGCCAATATTGAATCGGCTTTGTTTGCCGCGTTGAATCGCGCTAAAGAATTAGGGAACTGATTAGGCACAAAAATTATTTTCACTAAATAAAAATCACACTATGGCATATTTCGAAAACAAAGTAGTCTGGATAACCGGGGCATCATCGGGTATTGGCGAAGCGCTTGCTTACACTTTTGCTAAGAACGGAGCGAAGATTATTTTATCTGCTCGCAGAGAAGAGGAATTGAAGCGGGTTGCAGAGAACTGTAAAATCTCTTCCGACAAATATCTCATTCTTCCTTTCGATGTTTCGAAATATGAAGAAGCAGAATCGAAAGCGAAAGAAGCTATCGCACGATTTGGTCAAATAGATATTCTGGTGAACAATGCCGGCTTAAGCCACTGGAGTAAAATAAAGGATATGGGCATGGATGTGCTCAGGAAAATAATTGATACCAATTTTATGGGCGGTGCGGCTTTGACAAAAGCGGTGTTGCCTTCTATGTTGGAGAAGAAGAAAGGACAGATTGTTGTTATCTCTTCAATCCTCGGCAAAATTGTAACACATAAGCAAGCGGCATACAACGCAAGTAAGCACGCACTGCATGGTTTCTTCGACACACTTCGCGCAGAATACGGAGGTGATGGAATAAAAGTATTGATTGTTTGTCCGGGCTTTGTAAATACTAACGTGGCAAAAAATTCTTTAGACAGAAACGGAAACCCAATTGGCAGAAACAACAAAATGATTGAAAGCGGACTTGACTCGATTTATGTTTCAGAACAAATTTTGAAAGCCATTCAGAATAATAAAGAGGAAATTCTTTTAGCGGGCAGTAAAGAAAAATTCGGGGTGTTGATGAAACGCTTTGCGCCCAGACTGTTTTCGAAATTCATCAGTAACAACAAATTGGCATAACATGGCTGATAAGTTTTATTCAAAGGAGAACCTCAGGTTTTTACTGCATGAAGTTTTTCATGTAGAAGAACTTTGCAAGCGCGAATACTTTAAAGAGCACTCGCTGGAAAACTTCGACATGATAATGGAAGCGGCTGATTCGCTTTCCACCAATCACCTTCGCCCGATATTGTTAGAGATGGACCGCAATCCTCCTTATATGCAGAATGCCCGGATAAAAGTGCATCCTAAAATGGGGGAACTGATGAAGAAGTTTGGCGAAGACGGCTGGATATCCATGAGTGTTCCTCACGAATTCGGAGGGCAGCAGGTGCCGTTTACCATTTTGCAGGCAACGGCATTTATTATGGCGGCCGCCAATTATTCACCCATGGCCTTTGCTTTTTTGACTACCGGTGCCGCTCATTTAATTGAAGCCTTCGGCACAAAAGAATTACAGCAAACCTTTATCCCCAAAATGATGAGCGGTGCATGGCAGGGCACCATGGCCCTCACCGAACCTGAAGCTGGAAGTTCTCTTTCCGATATTGTAACCTCTGCCACACCAACGGCCGATGGGCATTATTTAATAAGAGGGCAGAAAATATTTATAAGCTGTGGCGACCACGATGCCTGCGAAAATATTGTGCACCTGATGCTGGCGCGCATTGAGGGCGCACCGGCCGGCACCAAAGGCATTTCGCTTTTTGTAGTGCCGCGTCTGCGCCCCGATGAAAAAGGTGAGCTTGTTTTGAATGATGTAAACACAGCCGGTCTGTTCCATAAAATGGGTTATCACGGTGCACCGATTGCGCATTTAATAATGGGCGAGAAAAACGATTGCCGCGCTTACCTGGTTGGCGAAGAGCACAAAGGTTTGAGCTATATGTTTCACATGATGAACGAAGCGCGCATTGGTGTGGGCATGAGCGCCACTGCCATCGCTACTGCTGCATATTATAATTCGCTCGATTATGCCAACGTGCGTTTGCAGGGACGAAAACTGACGGAGAAAGACCCGCTGAAACCGCAGATTCCTATTATCCATCATGCCGATGTAAAACGGATGCTGCTGTTTCAGAAAGCCGTTTTAGAAGGTTCGCTGGCGCTTTGTTTGCAGGCCTGCATGTATTACGATAATTCGAAAACGCTGGAAGGAGAGGAGAAGGAAAACAATTTCCTAAAAATGGAACTGTTGACACCGATTGTAAAATCGTATCCTTCCGAAATGAGCATTCTCACCACCAGTGCCGCTCTTCAGGTTTTTGGTGGTTATGGATTTACGAAGGAGTATATGGCCGAGTTGTTTTTCCGCGAAACGCGCATTCATACCCTGCACGAAGGCACCACGGCCATCCATGGCATGGATTTGCTCGGCCGGAAAGTGATGCTCAAAAACGGACAGGCCACTATGCTGCTGATGCAGGATGTGTTTATTGATATAGAAGCAGCAAAGAAATTTGAATCGCTTAAGCCTTATGCCGAAGCATTGGAGCAAAAGCTTACGCAATTGCAGGAACTGACCATGCGCTTAATGGGCGTGGCGCAAAAGCACGGAGCAGAAATTTTCCTTTCCGATGCCACACTCTATCTCGAACTGTTCGGCATAATTGCCGTTGGCTGGCAGTGGTTAAAGCAGGGAGTGGTTTCTGAGCAGGAGAAAACCTCTTCTTCCAAAAAATATTCAGCGGAGTTTCTCCAATCTAAACTGCTTACCCTTCATTTTTTCTTTGAATACGAAATGCCAAAAACCGAAGGCTTGCTCACGCGCTTAAAAAGCAAGAACAATGTAACCGTTGATGCAAAGCCGGAGGAGATAGTTTAGAATTACCACCTCGCCCTTTGGGCACTCCTCCTAAAACAGGAGGAGAATAGTGTGTCTTTCCGGATATAGTTTCCCTAACGGTTTTTAGAATTGCTCAACGTATTAAAATATTGAGCAGACGGATATGAACGGAAGGTAGATGGATGCTGCCGGAGGAGAAACGGATGCTGCCGTCTGTTACACGGAAGCTACTTTTTGGTAAATGGAAGCCACAGTTTGAGAAACAGAAGCTGACAGATGGTTTACCAGAGCTGACAGTGGATTCACGAGAGCTGATTTCTGTTGCACCAGAGCTGACGTTTGGTATGGGAGAGCTGACGGAGGATGCACGATAGGTAGAGTTTATAATGGGAAAATGAGCGTTTTAGCGAGGAATGGAGGTGTTTTTTGCAGGAATGCTTGTGTTTTGAAAGAAAGGGAGATATTTTAGTGACAGAAAGGGGTGTTGGGGGAAGGAATGGTGTTTTTGGGCGGCTGGATAGAAAAGTAGAAAGAGGGGAATAGAAGGAGTTGACGAACGGAAACAAACGTTGATTAAACCAAAACCAATAGTTATGAAAAAGATAACGAAAGAGGAAGCAGCGAAGCTGCAAACTAAGGTGGGGAGCAGCTCGGCTGTGAGAACAGCGGTGGTGCATTTGAAGGTGGGAGAAATTTTATTGATAGAGAAAGCGGATTGGACGCAGAAGAAGGGACCGGGGCAGATGTTGAGCCGGTTGACGGAGAGGACGAAGCAGCGGTATAAGTTGGAGGCGTTGGCGGATGGGAGTGGTTGGTTGGTGGAGAGGATGGAGTGAGGAATGGCTTAAGTTAATTGAGTGCAACGAATTAATCTTTCGAATTTACCCAGCCGTATTTTGTCATAAACTCATCTACTTCTGATGCGAATGATTTTTTTGCATGATGCGCTTCTTGATTTTTAATATAACGCACTACTTGTTCTACTTGCGATTCGCTAACCGAAACAGCAAAGTAGTCGTCCTGCCACATAAATTTTTCTTTCGTGATTTCATTTTTGTTTATCCAAAATGAAGATTCACCTTTTATCAATTGCGATACTTTAGAAATACTTTGGTCTTTACCCAAAGAAATTAAACAATGGAGATGGTCGGTGTAACCGTTTATTGCCTGAAGAAAAATTTCCTTCTCCTTACAGTTGCTTATGATGTGTTTGTGGACATCATATCTAATTTTTTTGGCGAGTAGCGGCTCTCTGTTTTTTGTGGCAAATACAAGATGAACCCAAATTTTTACAAATGACATGGGAATTGATTTTGTCTTTTTCATTACCATCTGCAAAGCAGATGTATTTTCATTGCCGTTGGCTTTAGCCAACGGAATGCTTAAATAAAAATAAAAGGCTTTAGCCGAATTTCTATTTTCTGATTTTCTTTTGGCTAAAGCCAATTGGGAATTTTCTCTTTCCGTCAGCTAAAGCAGACGGCAATGAAATTTAGAGACACAGCTAAAGCGAAGAAGGTTTAGATTTGAAGAATGTTGTTGGTGAGAATGCCATCAACGAAAAAACCAAAGCCTTAATGATGGACACATTCAATTTACTTTCAACTATTCAAAAAGAGATAGTTAATATCTATAAGGAAAATAACTTAACCAACTTAAGAGGATTGAATGATGATTATAGGCTTGGCGATAAACAAATTTTAGTGTGGCATTCAGATGTGACAAGAAAATGTTGGGTTAAAAACAAGGCGCATTTCAATTGCCTTAAAAATTTAGACGATATTTTATTTTGTTCTGACGAAATATTACACTTCACAGCTCATTTGTATTTGTATCGACCTTACATTAATAACCCTTTGAAAGATGGTTTTGCGTTTAGCGGAGGAATGTTGTACCCGAACTATCAAAACCTAGCAGCTAAGAGATATAGCATGTACGCAGATGTGGTTAGTCAAAGTCTTTATAATTATTGGGATAGGATAGGAGATTTAATTGCTTCATTTTTTCCTGAAGAACTAAAATCAAACCAAGTTTATTTTGGAACAGCTTTAGCAAAAGTTCCGTTAGAGTTTCAAAATTCTGCCAACTTTATTTGGCTCAAAAATTTCAACGAAACGAGTTACAGAGAATTGAACCAAATGCGGAAAGAAGTTGTGCATTATACTACCTCTGATACCACATTTAAACATGCCCATCTTGAAACTTCTAGAGATAGAGA
>CAIYOV010000551.1 GCA_903927935.1 uncultured Bacteroidota bacterium
CCCGCTAACGCGGGGTTTTGTATTTTATATTCGGCTGTTGGGTTAGCGATAGAAGTGGAAAGCCCGCAGCCCGCTTTGGGGCGAGGACTTGTAACGGATAGCGCGACCGCCTGCTTTGAGGCGGTAACCCCCAAGTAATTTTATTCCACCATTTTCAAAAACTCCTCCTCCGTCAAAACAACAATCGAAGGAATCTTCTTAGCCTTGGCAAGTTTGCTTCCCGCATCTTCACCCACCACCAAATAATTAAGGTTAGCCGAAACACCGCTCAGCAGCTTGCCCCCGTTTTCCTCCACCAATTGTTTAGCGCGGTCGCGGGTAAACTGCTGCAGCGAACCGGTAAACAGAAAAGTCTTTCCCTCCAGCTTATTGTTTTTAGTGCGCGCATCTTCGGGACGGTTTTCGGTATTCACCCCAAAATTTTTCAGCTCGGTAAGCAAATGAATATTGCTTTCGTTTTGAAAGAAATCGAAAATGCTCTGCGCCACTTTGGGGCCAATGCCTTCTATGTTTTCTAAATCTTCCACACTCCTGTTTTCTAAATCGAAAATGGTTTGAATGTGCTGCGCCAAATCTTTAGAAGTAGTAACGCCCACATGACGAATGCCAAGCGCATTGAGCAAACGCCACAGCGGACGGTTCTTGGAATCTTCGATGCCCGCCCGGAGGTTGCTCACACTTTTTTCTTTCCAGCCTTCGAGTTTTAAAATTTCATTGTAAGGCAAGCGATAGAGGTCTTCGATGTTTTTGATAAAGCCGCGCTGAATAAATTCGATGATGGTTGAACTTCCGCAGCCGTCAATATCCATAGCATCTTTGCTGACAAAATGAATGGCGCGCTCTTCGGTTTGCGCGGGGCAGTCCACATTGTCGCAGCGCCAAACGGCTTCTTCTTCGGGCTTTACCAAAGGCGAATGGCACGAAGGGCAGTTGCGCGGAAAATGAATTTTGTGCTCGGCACCGGTGCGCAAATCGGGCACCGGACCAACAATGTAGGGAATTACTTCACCGGCACGCTCCACAATAACAGTATCGCCCAGCAGCAGATTTTTTTCGAGAATAAAATCTTCGTTGTGCAGCGAAACGGAAGCGATAGTTACACCCGCCAGCGGCACCGGTTCGATTTTTGCCACCGGTGTAACGGCACCGGTGCGCCCCACCTGAAATTCTACCTTCAGCAATTTGCTCTGCGCCTGCTTGGCGGCAAACTTATAGGCAATAGCCCAGCGCGGATGATGCGAAGTGCTGCCGCATTGCTGCTGCATTTTAAGCGAGTTTACCTTCACCACCATGCCATCGGTTTCGATGTGGAAGGTGAGCCTCTTGGCATCCCAGGTGTTGATGAAGTCATCGACCTGCTGCGCGCTGTTGCACACTTTTAATTCTTTAAGCGGAGTTTTAAAACCGCACTGATAGAGCATTTCGATGTTTTCGAAATGCGTTTGAAGTTTATTGGCGATTAAATTATTCCCGTCTTTATCTTCCGCAAAGCTGATGTGATAGAGAATGGCTTCGAGTCCGCGCTGGGCAACTTCGTTAGGGTCTTTCATGCGCAGCGAACCGGAGGCGGTGTTGCGCGAATTCTGAAAACCTTTTTCGCCTTTGGCGATGCGCTCCGCATTTTTACGTTCAAAAGTTTCTTTGGTGATAATGACCTCGCCCCGCAGTTCCACTTTATAAATTCCGAATTTTGAAAAGGGTGCAGAAAGCGGAATGGAAGGAATTGCCTTGGCGTTGTTGGTGATGTCTTCGCCCACGGTTCCATCGCCACGGGTGGCGGCACGAACGAGCATATCGTTTTCGTACACCAGCGCGATACTTGCTCCGTCAAATTTCGGCTCTACGCAATATTCAATATCCATGGTGTTGGTGAGGCCGGTTACCCGTTTATGAAACTCTTCAATGTCGGCAAGGTTGTAAGAGTTCTCGAGCGAAAGCATGGAAGCTAAGTGAGAGACCGATTCAAATTCATCGGTTAATGCACGGGCTACGCGTTGAGTTGGAGAATCTTCAGTAACAAGATTCGGATGCTGGGCTTCGAGTTCTTTGAGTTGCTTGAAAAGAGCATCGTAATCGAAATCGGTGATGACGGGTTCGCTTAAAACATAATAGCGCCAGTCGTGGTAGTTTATGACTTTGCGAAGAGATTCGGCTTTTCCACTGTCAGAAAAGTCCGAGTCTTCTTTTACAAGTTGCTTTGTAAGATGATTGAGGTGTTGTTGTTCTTCTTTGGAATACATGGTTACAATTTGCCACAAAGAGCCGAAGAGGCTAAAGATGGGTTTATCGTTTTATCAATTTAAATATCGTCTCTCTTCCTTGTCCCTGCATCATAGCCAGATTAATCCAGCAAAGCGCAAATTGTTCGAGCAACGCTGCTTTATCATCGCCACCAAAGTTGTAGCAGTTTTCGAAACCTGCATCAAAGGCAAGTTGTTTCGCTATTTCTTTAGCCCGCTCGCTGCTGCCCGCCATATACATATCGGCTTTGATGCCATTGAAGCTGGTGTCGGCCATTACATTAAAGCCAACCGAGTTGAAACACTTAACAATTTCGGCACCGGCTGCTAATGTCTTCAAGGCTTCGAAACTGTTGTTGTAGCCTTCGGGTTTTGTTCGCACCGAGTTCATGGCATCTATGATTACCTTGCCCGAAACGTTGCCCATATATTTTACGATATCCTCTGTAGCCTGAGGCACTGCGGCCAATAGGATGACTTCAGCATTTTTCACTGCTTCTTCGATGGAGCCCGCGGTAATATTCTTCTCCTTCAATAATTCCTTGCCCTTAAATTCAGTGGGGTTTCGAACACCTAAGGTTATCTGATGACCGGCTTGAGCCCATTTTTTAGCTAACGCACCACCTACATTTCCGGTGCCTATAACGGCAATATTCATATGCTGTTTTGTTTTATTGAATGAATAAATAAATTTTTAAAACAACACCCCGACCCGTAAACTCATAAAGCGCATAACGTTAGGTTCTTTCTTTACATCGTGGTCGAAGAGGTTATTGATAAAACCGTTGTGATAGAACACACCAACGAGCAAAGAAGTTTTTTCATCGATTCGATATTCAAACCCACCACCGGCACCCAAACGCACATCCACAAAGTTGGACCAGAAACCGGGAAGTGCTTTTGATACATCGTTGCCCTGCTTCAGAATATTTTCTTTTTCAATCAGAATGCTGCCGCCTGAAGTTCTTGGAATAGAATCGCTGTAAGTGGCGCGTGCACTTACCGTAATATTTAAGGTAACACCTACCTGTCCCCAGGCAACGAACTTTCCTCCTTTAATAGGGTTTGTTTTCAGTTTCAGATAAGCGGGAATTTCGAGATAGTTGAAACTGTATTTTTCGTTTATGCTGCGCACTTTAACTCCTCCCACATTTTCGAAAACATCGCGACCATGAATGTTGCATCCGTCATAAGCTCCGCCAATACCGGTGGCAAGGCCGTAGTTTTTTGCAAACCAGTATTCCAATAAGAAGCCATAGCTGGTGCCAAAGCGCGGCTTGCCCTGCAATAAATCTTTTCCGAATGGTTTTGACCAGGCAACACCGGGAGAAATTTGTAAACCAATCCGGATTTTATCGGTGATGGAGAAACCCTCTGCCGCCAGAGAAAGAAGAATAAGGAGTGGAAAAATTCGTTTAAGCATATAAACCCGTTTATGTGGAGGCAATTTCGATTTTTGCACAATATGAAAAAAATAATTTTCCTATTCGTGCTGTTTGCATTGACCGGATGCAACAGTTGCAACAAAACCAAAAGTAGAGAAAAACCCGATGTGTCGAATATTAAGATTGATGTTCAGCTACAGCGATTCGACAAAGATTTGTTTGAATTAGCGAAAACCAATTGCGATGAGCAGCAAATTGAAGCCATGCGCAGCAAATACGGTTCGTTCTTCGATTTTTATATCAGCCAGTTTGTGATCGGACCAAGACAACCGGGTGATACATCAAATATTGAGAAAGAAGCTTTGCAGAAATTTCTATCGGATGGTTATATCAGCCGCATTCAGAATGCCATCAATGCTCATTTTGAAAACACAAAGGATGTAGAAGAAGCTTTGACGCAATCGCTTAAATACTTCAAATATTATTTCCCGGAAGCTATTGTTCCGAAAGTGGTTGGAATTAATTCCGGTTTTTCTATTGGTGCCTTTACTTACGAAAAAGATTTGCTGGGCATTGGACTCGACCAATACCTTGCTCCTAATTTTCCGGACTACGATAGTGCGGGTGTGTTTCAATATCTGCAACACAAAATGCGCAGAGAATACATTGCTCGGAACTCGATGGAGGTGCTTTACAATTTTTATTTCGGCAGCGAAGAGTTATCTCATGGAAAAAAATTGATAGAAGCCATGGTAGACAAAGGCAAGAAAATGTATTTTCTCTCTTACGTTCTACCGGATGCACCGGATAGCATGATTGTTGGTTTCACCCAGAAGCAAACCAGTTGGTGCGAAGAGAGCGAAGTTGATATCTGGAAATTTTTGAATGACAAGGACCTTCTTTATAAAGACAATTATATGGATCAGAAAAGATATTTAGATGAGGGACCAACGATTGCAGGTATGCCGGCTGAATCTCCCGGAAACATCGGTAGCTGGATTGGCTTGCAGATAGTGCGAAAGTTTATGAAGGAGACGGGCAATAAGGTTTCAATGCATGATTTGCTACTGAAATATGATTCAAAAACTATTCTGGCGAAAGCGAAATATCGTCCCACGAAATCGGTTTTTTGATATGAGCAAAATCCTATCTTTGAACAATCTCAATCCAACGTTAAATGTTAAATA
>CAIYOV010000552.1 GCA_903927935.1 uncultured Bacteroidota bacterium
GCATTGCCGTGAGGAAGTTTTGATTCTACATCATAATAGATAATATCCATTCCCATAGCTTCTGCCATTACACTTACCTGCGAGCCGATATTTCCGTAACCTACAATGCCTATTGTTTTTCCCCGTAACTCGAAACTCCCCTTTGCATCTTTTTGCCAAATACCTTTGTGCGCTGCTGTGTTCTTGTCGGTAATTTTCCGGATCAGCATAATAGAAAGACCGATTACCAATTCAGCAACACTTCGGGTGTTTGCATGTGGTGCGTTGAAAACTGCTATTCCTTTTTCGGTGGCAGATTTCATATTGACCTGATTCACTCCAATGCAATAACAACCAATGCCAAGCAATTTATTGGCACGTAATAAAACCTTATCGGTGATTTGAGTTTTGCTTCGAATACCGAGCAGATGCACGTCTTTTATCTCCTGAATCAGTTCCTTTTCAGTTAGTGCTGCGGTTAGTTTTCTGACGTTAGTGTAGCCCGCTTCTTTAAATTCCTCCACCGAAACATCGCTGATGTTTTCGAGTAACAGGATTTTTATTTTGTCTTTAGGATAAGATGTGAGTTTTGATTTCATAATTTGAATTAGCGAATGTGCTAATCAGCTGATTAGCGAATAAAAAAATTAAATACTTGCAACTTCTTTTTTTGCCGTTTGAAACTCCTCCCAAATCTCTTTCACTATTTCACCGGCAGGTTTTATTTCTTTTACGAACGAAGCAATCTGACCGATTTCCAATTCACCTTCGTTCATATCGCCTTCGAACATTCCTTTTTTGGCACGTGAGCGACCGAGGATCTGTTCGAGTTCTTCTTTGCTGGCGCCTTTATCGTCTGCTTCCTGAATTCGTTTTTGGAAATCATTTTTTATTAACCGGACCGGAACCACTTTCTTTATCGAAAGCATCGTATCCCCTTCCTGTAAATGCGTTACTGCGTTTTTAAAATTTTCGTGAGCGGATGATTCAACACTGGCCACAAAACGTGTTCCCATTTGCACCCCATCGGCACCAAGAACAATGGCCGCCAACATTCCTCTACCGGTGGCAATTCCTCCGGCTGCAATGAGTGGAAGATTAGTGGCTGCGCGCACTTGCGGAATAAGAACGAATGTAGTTGTTTCTTCCCTCCCGTTGTGCCCGCCTGCTTCGAAACCCTCACATACTACGGCATCACATCCGGCATCTTCTACCTTTTTGGCAAACTTGCTGGAGGAAACCAGATGCACTACTTTAATTCCGTGTTGCTGTAAATGTTTGGTCCACGTTTTCGGATTGCCTGCGCTGGTGAAAACAATTTTCACTCCTTCTTCTATTACAATAGCTATGTGTTTGTCAATGTCGGCATAAAGCAGCGGAACGTTTACAGCAAAAGGTTTTGTTGTGGCGGCTTTATACTTGCGAATTTGTCCGCGCAGACTATCGGGATACATAGAGCCGCTTCCTATTATTCCTAAGCCACCGGCATTACTTACTGCACTGGCCAGTTCCCAACCACTGCACCAAATCATACCGGCCTGAATAATGGGATACTCTATTTGAAAAAGCTCACAAATTCTATTCTTCATTTGATTTTAATTCTGTTTCTCCCCTCTCAAATCAATCTCGGTATTGTCTCCAATATTTAAACTCTGGCTTAGGCCCCGGATGATGGAATCGCTGCCGATGAGGGAGGAATGAAGTACCATGTTTTCTAATTTGCTGAAGGAGCCGACTATAGAGTTTTTCACGATGGAATAATTTATCTCGGTGTTTTCTCCAATTGAAACGTTGGGGCCTATAATGGAGTTTTTGATCCGCGCACCGGCTGCAATCTGCACCGGTGGAACGATGATGGAGTTTTCGCTCGTTCCTTTATTCACCGCTTTTTCGCCCAGTTTTTTCAGCAGAATGGCGTTGGTTTCTA
>CAIYOV010000553.1 GCA_903927935.1 uncultured Bacteroidota bacterium
ATTAAATCAGGAATATCGTCGTTGAAAGTTTTAAAAAATCAATGTTTTGCTTCTTCAATACCTTGAAGTTAAAGGATGGACTGCCTGTTGAGAACCAAAAATTGCTAAACCTGCCGCCTTCGATGATAAACATGCCCAACCACACAGGATGATAAACTGTTGGCGCTTTTTCATGAAAGCGAAACCCATTGTACCGTTTTTGGATTTTTTCGCGGTATTCAATTCGGTCAACCTTGTTTTTATCCGCCAGAGCGTCTATCCTGTCGCCGATATAATGTTCCACCTCTTCTTGTGTATAACCATAAGTGGTAGCGAAAACTTCACTCATGGTTATATCGCGCAGGTTATTCAGTTTCGAGAAGACCTATACTTTTGAGAATTTAGTCACGCCGGTCATAAATACAAAACGCGGGTGCTCGTCCCTATAAACTGTTCCTTGTTACCTTTGAAGATATTTCTCACGATAGACACCGAAAGCAATTTGCCAAACCGGCGGGGACAGGAAAGGAAGAAAATACCGTTTTATTCTATCACAAGCTGGTGAATTTAGTACTGATCTGCCAAGGATCTTATGAATAACGGGTAATAATAGTTTTACGGATACCCTTTATTGCCGGAATCAGCACGGAAATTGATATAAATAAATTTCTGAAAACTAACATAATCTCTTCTAATTGTTTGGGTTTTATTTTTATCTTAGCAAAATTAAAGCTGAATAAAGATTGGGCATCCCGCAAAGCTGAGTTGAATTCTCTACAAGCAAGAAACAGGAAAATAACTAACCTCCCCCTGTCCGGCTTTCGAATGATGGCATCGTTGCCTCTTTGTGCCCAAATTTCAAAATATGAATCACCCCCCTATAATTTGGTATTAATATGAAGACTCCCTTGATTGAATTTTGTGACTCAAATAGTGAGCTGCCCTTCGACTCCGCTCAGGGACCGGAGCAACAACCAATAACCAGCCCTTCGGCTTTTCTCGGAGATCGGCACATCAAACTTCAGCCATGAAAGCTGAAAAACTTATCACCCTTCACCAATTACAGGTGCTTCAGATAGAACTGAAAGCCCAAAACGAAGAACTTCAGCAGTTAAGAGTTTTGGCCGAACTTGAATCAGCAAAATATCTTGAATTATTCCATTCATCTCCAACAGGCTATTTTTCACTTTCAAAAGATGGCTCAATCCTGGACATAAACATGTCCGGGGCTGATATTTTGGGAAAAGACCAGGTAAAGTTGAAAAATAATAAGTTTGGTTTTTTTGTCTCTGTCGATTCCCGTGGAATTTTCAACTCCTTTATCAAAAGGATCTTCATCAGTCATGAAAAAGAAACTTGTGAGGTTACGCTGATAATCCATGGAAAGATTCCCTTCGTGGTAAGCCTTTCCGGTATCGCGAAATCCAAGGGAGAGTATTGCTTTGTCACAATAATTAATCTCGCTGATATAGATTATGTATCTCAGCTATCGGTTGAGAATCAAGAACTGCTTTTCCAAAACGATGAAAAAGCAAAGCATGCAACGGAACTGATTACTGTCAACAAAGAACTGCTATACCAAAAAGATGACAAAGCAAAACGGGCAGCCGAACTGATTATTGCTAACAAAGAACTGCTTTATCAAAAAGATGAAAAAGCAAAGCGGGCAGCCGAACTGGTCATCGCTAATATAGAACTTATCTACCAAAAAGATGAAAAAGCAAAGCGTGCAGCCGAACTGATCTTTGCTAACAAAGAACTGCTTAACCAAAATGACGAAAAAATAAAGCGCATAGCAGAACTGGTCTTTGCTAAAAAAGAAATACTTTTTCAAAAAGGAGAAAATGCAAAGATCGCAGTAGAACTGGATATAGCTAAGAAAGAATTACTTTACCAAAAGGATGAGAAAATAAATCA
>CAIYOV010000554.1 GCA_903927935.1 uncultured Bacteroidota bacterium
ATGAGCAATTCACGAATCCCTAGTCCACCGGAATAGCAACTGAACAAAAACATGTTCCGGTGATGAAACATTTTTATGGATGAATCAATTTTCAGTTTTTTAATCGCTTCGATTTCCTTCCTGGTTAAATATTCTCTCTTCTTCGTATCAGATTTAATTTTCACTTTCAGAAAAGGATCATCGTTCAGCGTTACAATATTTTCTCTTATCGCCTGATTAAATATGGCGTGCAGAAATTTTAAATTGCTTTGAATCGTTGCATTTCCATTTTTCAAAGTCTTGCGCAGATAGTCAACATAGTCTGTCAAAACGTTTACACTAAAATTATCCATATCAAGAGGTGCACCGGTGAAAAATGTTTTGAACTTTCCAAGCATTGCTTTTCGTGCCCGGTAGGTCCCAATTTTTTCCGGTGAATCATATTTGCGTAAGAAGGCTTCTCCGAAAACAAAAAAATCGGTAGGGGCTTTACCAATGACTTCTATCTTTAATTCTTCTGTCCGAATATTACGTTTTCTTTCTTCGGCCTGCAAAACGAAATCTTTTGCTTCACTCTTTCTTTTTAAAAATTTTGCATTCAACCACTTGGCATTCGAATGTTTACGATCCACCTCTTGCGCTTCCGGTAGCCATAAATCAGGATCAACTGTTTCCTTGAGTGAAATATAGTTTGCTTTCCGGTCTTTAATCACCCGAAGGTAAACCGGTACTTTGCCGTCACTTTGTTTCTTATCTGTCCGGAGTATTAAATCTACTGAAGCCATAGTTCAAAATGTTTCAACAAATATACAAATAGGTAAAACATTTAGGTAAAACATTTCGTTCATTTTGGTGCTTTTTCATGCTTTTGTGTTCCAAGGCAAAATTTATAACTAATTGATAATCAAGAATATTAGTGAATATGAAAGAATACGAAAGAAGTGACCTGTGATACCACCGGGATCACAAAATCCCTCTGAAATTCAGGGGGATTTTCTTTTTCACTACCTTTCACTCTTGTTTAATCTCGTAAAAAACTGCCTCTATCTTTTAAGAACTCGCTCTCTTAAGTCTGTCATTTATAGCTCTTCCCAAACCTTCGTCAGGAAACTTTACAGCAAGTATTTCATGCACATCGCTTGCATCTAATTTTCGCATAGCGGTAAAAAGATTCTTAGCCGCCTCATTCAAATTACCCAAAGGCGAAAGAAGTATTTGATTCTTCTCATCAATTCCCTCCACATATTTATTGAAAGCAATCACTCCAATCTTTTCGGATTGAATTTCCATTCTCGAATTCTCGAAATCTACAATCTTCAAACTCTTTTTGGGAGCATAATGGCTCTTCAGCATCCCCGGACTTTTCGGATTGGAACTTTCGTTCAGGTTAATTTTCACCTTACCGATTACTTTCTCAATGTCTTCAATTGCTAAACCGCCCAAACGATAAACAAAAGCTTCGCCATCTTCAAAACCAACAATGGTGGACTCCACTCCCACCTCAGTAGATCCACCGTCAAGTATATAAGGGATCCTCCCTTGCAGCTGATCAAACACATGATAAGAAGTAGTAGGGCTGATATAACCGAAGGGATTCGCGCTTGGCGCTGCTAAAGGAAAACTAAGTTGCCGAAGCAGTTCAAGCGTAAGCGCATGATTGGGGATGCGTATGGCTACATTATCTAAACCGGAAGTAACCAAATCGGGAATATTGTTTTTCTTCTTCAGCAAAACAGTTACCGGTCCCGGCATAAAAGCATTGATAAGTTTTTCGGCCGTTTCGGGAATTTCCTCAACATACTTTTTTATTTCATCCTTCGAATGTGTGTGCACAATCAGCGGATCAAAGTGCGGACGGTTCTTTACAGAGAAAATCTTAAGCACTGCATCTTCATTCAGCGCATTAGCCGCAAGCCCATAAACTGTTTCCGTAGGAATGCCAACAGCCTCTCCTCCTTCCAAAAACTTTTTAGCAGCAGAAATATCTTTACCGATAATGGTGTTGAACATACGTTGCCGCTTTTTAATAACCGCCTAAATATTTTCGGATAAACCACTCAGCAGAAATGAGTGTAAGCAACAGAAAGAAAATCCATTTAAGGTTAATTGCACTCTCGGTCATAAACGTATCGTAAAGAATAGGTTTGAGTTGATTCTTTAAATCGATTTCATCGGCAATCTTTTCCATGTCGTTTAAGTAATGCATGGCACCGTTATGTTGCGAAGCCAACTGATACAACACCTGATGGTCGGCACGAGTGCGCATTTCCTCCAACTGCAAAGGGCTTACCGAGAACTTACCATTAGCTGTATATGTCCCGTTACCGAACTTTACTGCAGCATTATAAGAATAGTTGCCAACGGGAAGAAAACCAACATTGACGTTATAAGCATTCTCCGTCTTGTTGAACTTGTATTCATACTCCTTACTATCTTCCCCTATAATTTTCATTTCTACATCAGCAGAGTTTATCAATTCATAATTCGCATTGTAAAGCTGTGCATCAAACGTAATGGCTTCGTTATCCTGAAAAATATTCTTGGGCAGATTAACCCTGAACGGACGCTTATCTGCTTTTACGGAAAGATACTGCACTGTTTTATTAATGAGTTCGTTCGTAGCCTCATGATTTTTGTTGAGTAGATAATCATACAACCTCCAGCGCCACAAACCTTCACCACAAATAACTCCTAGTTTTTCATCACCGGTTTCATTAAACAACCAAAGTGGAAAATCGGTCTCCACTGAATTTATTTTCTGATCAAGAATTTTCTTTGAAGAAGGATTGGCATTGTAATCTCCAAAGAAACAACTGAACGGAGGGAGCTTAGGAATGGTTTGCACCGTTTTATCTGATAATGTAAATAGTGAAAAATCTTTAGCCACGTAAGCAGTTACGTCATTAAACTTATCGGCATTACCTTTAATAATTAACCCGCTTTGTGCTTTCTGAAAGTCAGGCAGAGAAGTTTGTGAGCCAAGAACAAACAACAAAGGTTTTTTCTGTTCGCGTGCATCTTTCAAAATATTACTCACTTTATTACTTGCAGAAGGAAGCTGATGAAGAATAACCAGATTGTAATCGTTTAATTTCTTAGAGAAAGTTTCAGCATACTCTACATCTAACTGATAATTCTTGTTACTCTCAATAGCAGATTTAAAAGAAGCAATATCAGGATGCGGAGAATTGGCAACCAGCAAAATTTTCTGACGACCATCCAACACTTCTACAAACACATCGCGCACATTGTTGCTGTAAGTAATTTCTCCTTCGATGTTCGAAAGCGAAATTCTGTAATGAGCAATGCCTACCTTATTGGCAGGAACCACAAAATCAAAACTCTGGAAGTAGCTGTCGGATGAATAAAAAATGTCTTTACTCTGAATCAGTTTGGCATCGCTTCCTGTTTCAACTTCATACACACTCAGCTTCACATTTTTCCCTGCCAGATTATTTTCTTCCACATCAACGCGCAATGCAAACTGGTCATTGAGGTAAGCTATCTTGTTGTAATACACATTTGAAAGCTTCTGGTCTTTCTGAACGGTAGTGTCGCCAAGCGCTATGGTGTAAATGGAATAAGAAGCTTTAGCAGCTGTATAAACCGGATTGATTCCTTTATTATAAATACCATCGCTGGCGATTACAACAGCGCCAAGGTTTTGGTTATAATACAAATCGTTTACTTCGTCAATTGCCGTACTCAGGTCCGTTGATTTATCGCGATAAGAAAAATCAATTCCCCGTTTCAGTTCATCACCGGCATTAAATTGTGCTACATCATATTTGTCGCTCAGTTTATCAACCAGTGCACGAAGTTTCTTTTTGTACTCAGTAGAATCTTTTCCAAAGCTATTCTTCACTGATTCGCTGTTATCGTTTATAACGGCAACAACCGGTTTAAACTTTTGAGTGTTTCTAGTTCTGATAAAAGGCGAAAGAAGAAGCACTGCCAAAACTGTAACTGCCAAAAAACGGAAACCAGTCATTGCATACTTGGCCCATTTTGAACCCGAAGTTTTTTCATCAAAAGTTGTATCTCGGTAATAAAGCAAAGCCGCATAGACCGCTCCAAGAGCCATGCACAGAAGCAAAAACCAAACAGGATATTGAAAAGAGAGAGAGGAGTTCAATTGGTAATTTGTAATTGTAATTGTAATTATCTGCACATGGCACCACACACACTTATCACTTGTCCGCTTACATACGCACTTAAATCACTGGCAAGAAATAAAGCCGTATTCGCTACTTCCTCCGCGCTGCCCATACGTTTCATAGGAATTTGAGTGATAATATTTTTTTTGACATCATCACTCAGCACACCTGTCATATCGGTTTCTATAAAACCCGGTGCAATTGCATTGCAACGAATGCTTCTCGAACCAAACTCATCGGCAATAGATTTCGTAAAACCGATAACCCCTGCCTTGCTCGCAGCATAGTTTGATTGTCCTCCTTGTCCCATTTCTCCAATTATGGAAGAGATGTTGATGATAGAACCATATTTCTGACGCAACATCAATTTTGAAACATGCTTAGTTAGATTGAAAACTGATTTCAGATTTGCTTGTACCACTTCATCCCATTGTTCTTCGCTCATTCGAAGAATCAGATTGTCCCGTGTAATTCCCGAATTATTTACCAATACATCAATCACTCCGAATTCTTTTGAAACATCATCTACCAGTTTCTCCGCTTCAGTATATGAACCGGCATCACTTTTATACGCTTTTGCGTTTATGCCAAGTGTGTTCAACTCTACTTCCAACTGCTTTGCTTTATCATCACTGCTAACAAATGTAAAAGCAACATTGCATCCATGTTCTGCAAACTTCTTTGCAATAGCATGACCGATACCTCTTGTTCCACCCGTTATCAATACAGTTTTACCTTTCAGTAACATCGCTTTAATCTATTGAAATCAAAACAAAGAAAAAAAAATTAAGCACGCCATTAAACCTGAATTATACGACAGCGTCATACGCACATAAAAACAAAACCAATTTTACACTCAATAAAACAAACGCTATGAAATCAAAGATTCACGTATTCAATAGCTTAAAATTAGAAGCCATGAGTAAAAAGATAATCATTGGAATTGCACTCTTTACCTTAGGAGCAGGTTCAGCAAAAGTAAACGCACAACGAATTTATATGCCCGTTATACGTCACCAACAAATTTGTGAGCAAAAAAGAATTTACAATGGAGTGCAAACCGGTGAACTTACACCACGCGAATTAGGTCGCCTTGAAATGCAGCAGGCAAAAATTCAGCACGACAAACGTTGTGCAAAAGCGGATGGCATTATTTCTCCCTACGAGCGTACATACATCAGAATCGAAGAAACACGCGCAAGCAGAAACATATATAGACAAAAACATGACGGTGATTGCCGTTTCTAATCATAAATGGGTTAAATAGGGTGAAGTCCCCGTCCTGAAATTTGGCGGGGATTTTTTTTGTACCAACGTTTGTGTTATTCATGAATTAGCCACCTGCCTGATTACAAAAAAGAAATAATCCCTTTTTTTTGCGCTTTTCTATATTTACTGCCCACACACTATTTCCAGACATGAAAAAGTTCTATTTATCGCTCCTTACGATGGCGTTTTTTATTACGGCCATTGCCCAACAATCAACTTTTCGTATTCAATATAATTTCAGCCAGTTCGATATTCCTGGCGGAATGGTTCAGGCTCCTTCGGGTAATTATGTTTTTTCTTCCGCAGTAGTAAGCGGCTTCAGTATTCCCATTGGCCCCAAGGGAGGATTAACAGAAGTTGACCAAAACGGTAACCATGTTAGAAGCACTTTATATAATAATGGTTCATTTTCTACTTCGGTAGATTTTACTGATGTAAAAAATGCAACAGGTGGCGGATATATAGTAACCGGTGATGCCAACAGCCAGTGTTTGGTGGCAAAAATTCCAGCGACATTTGGAACTCCGACCTGGCAATACCGATATATTCCCGGTTCCGGTGCAAGTGCTTATGGAAATAAAATTATTCAGGCAACCGATGGAGGATTTGTAGTAGCGGGTAGCGCGAATCACGTTTCAAACGGCATCGCCATGACTGATTCCTCGAAAATGTTTGCTTTTAAGGTAGATGCAAGCGGTAATATACTCTGGATGAAAACATTTTTTTCAACCACTGCATTTGACGATGACGATTATCTCACAGGTGTGGTAGAGGTGTCAGACGGTTATGTATTTGTAGGTTCTGCAACTATGGTTGCTGGTGATGGACAAAGCGATGCTATTGTTATTAAAACAGATCTTGCCGGGACTTTCCAGTGGGCGCGGAGATTTGGAAATAGTAATTCAGAAGATGTTCAATCAATAATAAAAGACGCGGGCAACAACATTGTAATGTCCGGCTTAGATAATCTGGGTGTTTACATTTACAATTGGAGTGCACCAAATTCGGGACCAACCACTACGGGTATTGGTACGGATATGCGTTATTACGCAACCGGACTTCCGGTAAGTGCAGGAAACTTAACCAAAACCGCTGATAATAATTTTGCGGTTTTTGCTTCAGGTGCTTCACTCGCTAACTTCACTTCTATATTATTTAAGTCAAATCGCTCTACCGGGGTTCCTATTTTTGCTAAGTCTTATAATTCTTTTATTTCCATTTTGCCAACCGGTATTCAGGCAGCCGATTCGGGTTTTTTGATAAACAGTTTAAGTGCAGATACTGCTGGGACAGGTGGTTATGATTTTGGAGTTACAAAAACCGATGTAAACGGAAATCAGGGCACTGGTTCTTCCTGTCCGGCATCGAATGTTTCTATTCTTTATCAAAGCTACAGTCCATCAGTAAATACTCTTACTCCGACCATAGTTACTACAAATGCCAGAAACAGTGGCGGAGTTACCGGAGTAACTTCTACACCAGGTGTTGCCATTAACTGCCGCACCATTGTATGTAATCCACCCCCAACACCTACAGTAACATCTTCAGGTAACAATACCTGCCCGGGTAATGCAGTAACAATTTCGGCTACGGGTGGAAGTAATGTTACTTACCATCTTTATACTCAGCCATCCGGTGGAACTTCAATCGGCAATGCTTCGCTTTCTGTTTCGCCAACTACAACCACTACTTATTATGCAGAAGCGGATGATAACACTAACCCAGGTTGTGTGAGCTCGCGTGCGAGCGTAACGGTTACTGTTATTCAGCCGCCTGCTAATGTGGGATCTATTACAGGTTCAGCTACTCCTTGCGTTAGTTCGCAAAATTATTCTATTACAGCGGTGAGCGGAGCTACATCTTATTCATGGAGCATAAGTGGGGGAGGAACCATTACCGGTAGCGGAACAAGCGCTACGGTTAACTGGACAGCAGCCGGAGGGCCTTATATTATAACCGTAACAGTAACTAACAGTTGCGGGACAAAAACAAATACACTCACCGTTAACGTAACTCCAAATGTTTCAAGCGTAAATGCCACTGTAACTCCAAATCCTGCATGTGCAGGTGGAACCTTAACACTGAACGGAGCAGGAAGCGGTGTTACAAACTGGGCATGGAGCGGTCCGGTTGGTTTCTCTGCATCCACACAAAATACCACACGTCCAAATCTTCTTACTACTCATTCCGGAACTTATACACTGACTGCATCAAACTCGTGCGGCAGTGCAACTTCATCGGTAACAGTTACGGTAAACGATGTACCACAAAGTGTAAGTGCTTCAGCCAATCCAAATCCTGCCTGTGCGGGCAATACGATTCTTCTTTCAGGAAATGCAACCGGTGCCACTTCGTGGAGTTGGTCGGGACCGAACAGCTTTACCGCAGCTGCTCAAAACCCTTCCATTCCAAATGCACAGACAAATGCATCAGGAACTTATACATTAACTGCCACAAACGGCTGCGGTAATTCAGCTGCAACAGTAAACATTACCGTAAACAATACTCCACAGAACGTAACGGCTACCGCTAACGGGAATAATCCAAATTCGGTTTGCCCCGGTGCGGTATTGAATTTAAGTGGAAGTGCTACCGGTGCTGTTGCCTATTCATGGACGGGGCCAAACAGCTTTGCTTCAGCCCAGGTAAACAATACCATCAATAATTTTCAGGCAGTAAATGTGGGAACCTACATGCTAACAGCTACCAATGCCTGCGGAACCGCACAAAGTTCGGTGGTGGTAAGTATTTCATCGGGACCGGTGAACACAACTGCCATGGCTAACCTTACCAATATTTGCAGCAATGCCGGTTTAACTTTAAGCGGAAACTCTACCGGTGCTACTTCATGGAGCTGGACCGGACCGAACGGATTTACCACAACTCAACAAAACCCAAGCAGACCTAATGTGACGATGGCCGACAGCGGACTTTATACTCTTACCGCTACTAACCTTTGCGGAACAGCAACAGCATCGGTGAATGTAGATGTTGATACTGTGATTCAAAACCTGAGTGTGAACGCTTCGCCAAACGATACGGTTTGTGCCGGTGCAACTATCCACTTAAACGGAGGAGGAACCCAGGTAAATTCATGGAGTTGGACAGGACCGAACAGTTTCACTTCTACGCAACAGAACAATACTTTCCCGAATGTTAGTGTTGCTGCAAGCGGAACCTATACGGTAACAGCCAGTAACGCCTGCGGAAGTTCTACTGCTACACTTTCTGTTTTGGTAAATAACGCAATTTCAGGATTGACTGCCACTGTATCCACCGGTTCGATTATCTGTAATAATAACACCATAACACTTAACGCAAACGGAACAAACGTGAACGGTTATAGCTGGACAGGACCAAATGGGTTCTTATCTACTCAGCAAAGTCCAACCATTAGCAGTGCTACGGTTGCTGCAAGCGGGACTTATACCGTTAGTGCTAACAATGCCTGCGGAAATCAAACCGCCACAGTTTCGATAGAGGTAGATACATTAATTCAAAATCTTACTACTACGGCTTCCCCCTCTGATACGATTTGTGAAGGAAATAACCTGAACCTGAACGCCAGCGGAATCAATGTAAACAACTGGAGCTGGACCGGACCAAACGGATTTAATTCTGCTCAACAAAATCCTTCAGTTACCTCGGCAGTTGCAGCTAACAGCGGAGATTATATTGTTACCGCCAGCAATGCTTGCGGAAGTGTGGCTGATACCATTACTGTTTTAGTGAATGCCATTCCAATTAAACCTTCTACTATAACCGGTTCGCTGACAACCTGCGGGAATGACACTACGAATTACTCTGTACCTGCAGTGCCGAACGCTACTGCTTATAACTGGACACTTTCAGGAGGCGGAACCATCATCACCGGGCTGGGAACTACTTCTATTGATGTTAGTTGGGGAGCAACAGCAGGCAGTTATGATCTATCCGTAACTGCTTCCAACAGTTGCGGAATAAGTGCGGCTTCGAGTATTACTATTAATCTTCAGGCACCAGTACCCGTAATGAATTCGGTAATTGTGGGTGATACCGGAGTTTGTCCGGGTGTTCAACCTTATTCTATCAGTAATATTCCGAATGCCACCGGTTATAATTGGATAGTAGATGGTGGCGGAACTATTTCAAGCGGACAGGGAACTAACGCAGTGAATATTAATTGGACAATAGCGGGAACACATATAGTGAGTGTGATAGCCACTAACAGTTGCGGCAATTCTTCGGCTGCTACTTTGAGTGTGAATGTTCATCCTTCGCCAACGGCACCTACAATTAATCTCGCTAACAATACCACTACCATTTGCGAGGGAAGCAGTACGACTATCATTGCTACCAACTCAAGCGGTGGAACCGTATCATACAATTTTTACGATGCTGCAACCGGTGGCAATGTAGTGGGCACGAGTCCGATGACAGTATCTCCTGTAGTCACTACTGTTTATTATCTGGAAGTGATCAATGAATTTGGCTGCACTAACAGTAGCGGAAGAATTCCGGTAACAGTAAATGTTACCAAGGCACCAACAGTGTTAGGCATAAATGCGACCAGTGATTCAATTTGTTATAACACTACTGCAACGCTTACTGCTAATGTTGCTCCTGCAGGCACGGTAGTAACCTGGTATTTAGATGCTGTTGGCGGAACTGAAGTAGGAACGGGCACAACCTATACCACCAATGTGCTTACACAAACCACTACTTTTTATGCACAGGCAACTTCAGGCAGCGGCTGTCAGAATTTGCAGGGGCGTGTGCCGTCTACGGTTACGGCTATTCCGCTACCGGTAGTTACTTTAATCAGCGATAAAGACCACAATACAGTTTTTCCTAACGAGGTAATCAATTTTACCGCTCTTCCTGATTCATTTAATAACTACGAGTTCTTCTGGAATTCTTCTTCAGTTCAAACCGGAGTATCTAACACTTGGTCATCAAGCAGAATGAATGATCTGGATTCGGTTTGGGTGATTGCCACCAACTATGGCTGTGCCGGGGCAAGAAGTTTAGACACCGTTCATGTGGTTGATTTCCCAAATGCATTTACTCCGAATAACGATGGAGTGAATGATATATTCCTGAAAGACTATCAACTCATTATCACCAACCGGTGGGGACAAACACTTTATGAGGGGCGTGATGGATGGGACGGCAAATACAAAGGCGATAAGGTTTCTCCGGGAACTTACTACTATATCGTAACGCTCGATAACATCACCGACCGCAAGAACGCGATTAAAGGAACCGTTTTACTCATTGAAGACTAAGAAAGGAACATGAAAAATATTCTAACGACACTGGTATTGTTGTTTGCGCTTGTTATTTGCAAGGCGCAAACCAATCTTGAAATGGCAAACGAAGCATTTGCTGCCAAGGAGTATACCACCGCGCTTGATTTATTTCAAAAGGTTTTGAAGAAACCCGAGAAGAAAACTGATTTAGCTGATGTGAAATTCAAAGTAGCTGAATGCTACCGTTATAACGGGAAGCAGGAAGATGCAATTACCTGGTATAATCAGGCGAAGGCAGATGGTTATGCTAATCCGGTTTATTTGTTTCACGAAGGGAACATTTATTTGAAGCAGGGGAAGTATGAAGATGCCCAGAAGAAATTTGAAGCTTTCCTGAATGCTCAGCCAAATGATAAAGATGCTACGCGACTGCTAAACAATTGCAAGTTTGCCGTCAGCACCGCACTTGAACCTTGGCTCTATACGTTCAAGGATGAAAAAGATTTGAATACGCCTTATAATGACTATGCTGCTGCTCAACTAAAATATTCACTGGTGTTTACTTCTTCGCGCATAGAGGAAAAGGGCGACAAAATTTATTCATTTGACGGGCAGGGCTATTCTGATCTGTATCAATCAACTTATTCTAAAGATGATAAAACCTGGAGCAAGGCAAAGAAAATTGAAACGCTAAGTGGTGAGAAAAATGATGGTGTGCTTGCCTACTGCGAAAAGACAAAGACCGTTTACTTTACCCGCTGCAACGATGGAAAAACAAAAGACAACTACTGTCGCATCTACGAAACAAGTTACGATGAAGGAGCCAATACATTCGGAACACCAAAGGCTATTTCGCTTTCGTTTACACAGAAAGCCGATATGGAGCAACCGGCAATTTCTGCCGAGGGCAATAAACTCTATTTCAGCAGCCGCATGGAAGGAGGACAGGGCGGCAGCGATATTTGGGTAACGAGCAAAAGCGGGGATAGCTGGGGCGAGCCGGTGAATGCGGGCAGCGTTATCAATACAGAGTTTGACGAAATGTTTCCGGTGATACATGATTCAGTTATGTATTTCTCTTCCGAAGGATTTACCGGTTATGGCGGATTGGATTTGTTCCATTCTGTTTACAGCAACGGTACATGGAGCAAACCACAGAACCTGAAAACCCCTTTCAACAGCAGTGCCGATGATTTCTTTATTACTTACAATACCGATAACAAGAGCGGCTACTTTTCTTCGAACCGGAAAGATGGTGTGGGTGGCGATGATATTTATTCATTCTTCCTTACACCTGTTAATCTGGCGGTAAAAGGGCGAGTGACCGATGTAGATAACAGTTCTCCGCTTGCAGGTGCCACGGTTGTTTTAACTGCGGCTGACGGCACAACTGACACTACCACTACCAACGCCAATGGCGAATACAGTTTCAACCTGAACCAGGATAAGGATTACAAAATAAATGTACTGAACCCCGGTTACTTCGGTGATTCGAAAAAGCTTTCTACACAAGGTGAGAAATTTTCGAAAGAGTTTTCTAAAGCCAACGGCAACAACTACGATTTCTCTATCAAGCGCATTCCTAAAACAGAAATTAAGATTGATAACATTTATTATGACCTCGACAGTTTTGTACTGCGCGAAGAATCAAAACCGAGCTTAGATAAGCTGGTGAAGATTCTGGAAGATACACCGGATGCGTTTGTTCAAATTAACTCCCACACAGATGAGCGCGGAAAGGAAGTTTACAACAACACGCTTTCAGAAAACAGAGCAAAGAGTGTGGTAGATTATTTAGTGAGCAAAGGCATAAATCCTAATCACTTAACCGCTAAGGGATTTGGATTCTCCTCTCCGGTTATTAAAGGTGCAAAAACAGAAGAGGAACATCAGCAGAACAGAAGAACGGCATTTCAGGTAATACAAAAATAAAATCATCCCCAACCTCCTTAAGGGGGCTAAAGGCAAATACAAATGAGTATGAAAAAACTTATAACAATTTTAACCGGTGCAGTCTTCGCGGCAAACCTATATGCACAGAATGAACCGGTGGTGGCGCATTTTGCTTATCACACCAATGTGTTTAACCCGGCAGTAAGCGGTAACACGCGCGATATTTATGTAGGTGCACTCTACCGTCAGCAGTGGGTGGGATTTAAGGAGGCTCCTTCCACCCTGCTGATTGATGCTTATGCAGGTATTGCCAAAATAAAAGGCGGGGTAGGTTTAGTTGTAAGCAACGATATGCTTGGCAAGCAGCGCTTTACAACGGTTAAAGTTTCGTATGCCTATTCACAACGTCTGAACGACCGTGCCCGGCTATCTATTGGTTTGGGAATTGGTTTATTCAACAGTTTTGTAAAAGGCGAGCAGTTGATTTATCAGGATCATTATAATGTTGATCAAAGCGCTCTGCTGACCAATACCAATAAGTTCAAGGCATTCCTTTCGGCAGGTATTGAGTTTAGCGGTTACAACACTACGATTGGTTTCTCGGTTTCAAATCTCGATCAGGGTCTGAAGACTGCCACTCCGTTTAAAGTGCCGCGACACTATTTCGGTTATGTAAAATACAGTTGGGACATTAATCCTAAATTCAATTTAACCCCATCAGTGTTTGTTCGTAGTATTGATTTTATAGCACAGGCTGAAGTGAATGTTGCATTAACCTGGAACAAACGAATCATTGTAGGCGTTCTTTACCGCAGCAATGATGCGGTGGGTGCTATGCTCGGAGTTCACATCACCAAGCATTTAATGGCAAGCTATGCTTACGATTTTAATTGCGGAAAACTGAGCAGCTATCAAACCGGTTCGCACGAAGTGCAGTTGATCTACCGCTTTGATGGGCCGAAAGAGAAGAGGATATTCTACAAATCTCCGCGCTATCTGAATTAATTCAGAAGCCCGTATAAACAAAAAACCTTCCCGATTGAGGAAGGTTTTTTGTTTTATAACCGTCTACGTAAATTATTTAGTACCGGAGAAGGTGTAAGTTCTGATATCGGAAGCGTTGCCTTTATTTTGCGCCTGTCCGCTTAACGTAAGTGTGTTACCGTTAAGTGAACCAACCCCGGTGAAATGAAAAGCGACCCCCGGGTCGGTGATGATAGTTCCGTCTTCATTTATTGAAAGGGCATTATCCGAAGAAAGCTTACCATTATTCATGGTAGCATAAGTTATATAGGAGCTTGTAGCCAGATAATATTGCTGCAATTCAACCTTCACTGTGGTATTATTCACTTTAGAAATTACTACATGATTAAAAAAACTGCCCGAAACACCGGTGTAGGTGCCTATCCAGTTGGTGGCTATATCTTTAGTGCAGGAAGAAAAAGATGTGATGAGCACAATGGCTATGAAAAGAAGTGTTTTGTTCATGTTGGTTTGTTTTGATTGTAAAAATAGAAGAATGATTGAAATGCGAGAAAGGTTTTCGCTTTCGGTATAACCTATATTTACTATCCTTTGCCCTGTAGATATGAAAATGAAAAATATCCCATTCCTTACAAACCTCTGTCTTTTCATTATCACTTTACTGCTCAGCTTATCTGTTCCGTACAGCGCGCAGGATTGGGAGGGTTTAAATGATCCGCAGGACTATCTGCACCAATCACAAATACCGCTGTTGGATAAAGAATTTTATTTCCCGCATTATACAGAAGACTTCAACCCTCGGCCATTTACCGTTCCCTTGTTTTACAAACTGTGCGGAAGCAACACCAGTGTGATTGTGCAAATGCAGCGCGTGCTGCTGGCACTCAGCACTTTCTTTCTGGTTTGCGCCCTGCTGTTATTTATAAAAAGAAGTGTGGTCAAATATTTTCTGATCATAAGCATTTACCTGCTGATGAGTTGGTGGAATATAACCGGGTGGACTACACTTATTCTTTCAGAATCAGTTTCGATGTCGCTGCTTTTTTGCTGGATGGCTTCGTTCCTATTTCTGCTTAAAAAAAACAACACACGGTGGTGGGTCATACATCTTATGGTGATGTTTCTTTTTTCGTTTACCCGCGATACCTGGCCTTACATACTCATAGCTTTTTACAGTGTGGTTTGTTTTTCGCTTTGGCTTTGGAAAGAAAGGGCACTCAAATACTTTGCAATACTGTTAGTAATAAGCACCGGTATTTTCTTTTTGCAGCAGGCAACAGCCAAAACCGGTAACCGGTATAAGCTTCCGCTCATGAACTCTATTGTTATCCGCTTAATACAAAACGATGAGCATGCACAGTGGCTGGCTAAAAACGGGATGCCCTGTGTAGAAACACTCCAAAAGAATTTCAGGGGAATTGATGTGCGCACCGAAGCCGGACAGGAGCGCATGTTCCGGCTGTATGAGGATACGGTTTATAATGCCTTTGCCCGGTGGGTGTTAGCGAAAGGGCAACCGGTATACATCCGCTTTATGCTTACACATCCCGCTTATACCCTTTTGCTGGAAGAGACCGGTGCGCAGCGCTCACGGATACTGGCGTATGATCTATTTTACATTGACGAGCCCAGAGGCTATACCCGGTGGATGCAGTTTATTTTCCCGCTGTTTACTGTACCGGTAACCCTGGTGCTGTGCTTTCTGCTGATGATTCCGTTTATGCTTCGAAAAAAACAGGTGCTGCTGTTTCCTCTGCAGTTAGCCTTTATCGTTTTTATAAACGTAGTGCTATCGTATAATGCTGATGCGCTGGAAGTGGAAAGACATTTGTTTATCACCCTGATTATGGTGCAGTTGATTGGCTTTTGTGCTACAGCATTACTGTGGGATGCGATGGAGTAAGACCGCCTGCCTTACTGCTTCACCATTTGCTTAACTATCTTCTCGCCATCTATTATTATTTGCAGAAAGTAAACACCGCGGGAGAGAGCAGCCGTTTGTAGTTTATGGTTTGTTGTTTCCTGTTTTTGCTCCGCAATTTTTCTTCCGGTTACATCAGTAAAGATAATGTTGCCACCGGTGATGTTTGACCTGATATTAATCTCATCGGTGAAAGGGTTGGGGGAAATTTGAGCACGGTTGCTCGGCAAATCTTCAACACCGGTTATAACAATAGCGTTTGAAGTAGCGCTGCATCCGTTGGTATCGGTAACCGCTACGGTATAATTGCCAGGCTGACTGGCGATGTGCATATTATGGGTTGCTCCGTTAATCTGGTTGCCGTTTAAATACCATTGATAAGTAACGGCATTGTAAGCGCTTAGAGTATCGCCATTTACACTAACGGAAACCGAAGGAAGCGGAAAGACATCAACCGCCAGATGATTAGACTCGGCTGAGCAACCATTCGCACCGGTTACGGTTACATAGTAGTTGCCTGCATCGTTTACCATTATACAAGAGTCAGTGTTTCCGATGTTCCAGGTATAAGAATTAAAACCTGCCGTGGCACATATATGAACAGTATCACCGGCACATATCACGGCTTTGTCTTCTGTAATATTTACACTGATGGCGTTTGAAGAATTTACCACCGCGCTGCCGGTAACAGAACAGCCCACCGAGTCGCTGACGGTAACGGAATATGTTCCGGAACTTAAATCAGTAATAGAGTCGGTATGTTCTCCGTTGCTCCAGTTCAATGTAAATGGCAGGTTGCCGCCCGTAATATTCAGCGCTGCCGAACCATTGTTATTTCCGCAGGTGGTAGGTATGGCGGTGGTTGAAAGAGAAATAAAATCATCAGCAATATGAATGGAATCAACCGCAGTGCAACCGGCCGAATCGGTTACTGCCACATAATACTCACCACCGGTATTTACTACGGTTACGGAATCGTTAGAGCCGGTTGACCAGTGATAATAAAGGTGACCGCTGCCGCCCACGTAGGTTTTAAAAACCATATCGAAACCGGTAGGGTAAGTTCCCGATGGGTCTACTATCGCCATCACTCCACCGGCATAAGGTCCCGGTGATGAAATTTGTATGCCGTAGGGGTCGGGCATACCCGCACCGGGGATGAACTGAAAGGTATAAACCTGCCCCGCAATAACCGGCAACGATACATTGAAAGGCAGCGTACAGTTACCGCCTCCGCAAACCACATTGACCGTTTGCCCCCAAAGCAAGGTGCCCGCTGTGCCGGAACCGGAGAATATTTTCAGTTGTCCCACTCCGTTAATGAGGGTAAAAAATCCGATATCGAGCCTGATCATGGTACCGGTAATGCCGGCAGTGAACGATTGCCATTCGCTATAGCCCGCGAGTGTTCTGGCGCTGGTTCCACCGTTGTAAACCAATTGCGATTGATCGAGTACCTGGGCGCTACCGCCTCCGCTGCCCAATGCAGTTAACTGTATAGAGTCGCCCGCGCAGATAAGCGTAGAAACCGGAGTATTTATGTTGACTGAACACTGTGACCTTACCTGATTGGTTATACCCGCACAAAACAGCATGGACAGCACGATAAGCTTCGCTTTCATAAATCTGATTTAATAATCAAAGTTATTGAGCCTGCTGTTTTGGGGGCAATGATATTCATCACCAGGCAGAGCCGTGGCTATAATGACATGTCGTATTTCTTACTGCCTCACCACTTGCTTAACCACCTGTTCGCCATTAAGCATTATCCGGAGGAAGTAAACACCACGCGCAAGATTAACATCGAGCGTTGAGTTTTGAGTTTCAAGCAGCGAGCGGAACACCTCTCTGCCGTAAGCATCGGTTATTTCGGCAGTACCGCCTATCAAATTAGTACTGACTTTTAACTGCCAGCTTCCTGCAGTTAATGGATTGGGATAAACATCAGCGCGGTATAAATCGTTTTGCACTTTATTAATTGCTGTGGCCGATTGTTTGAGAATGGTAAATTGATCCAAGGTAGCCCCGTAAGCACTCATAAAGTGGGCATCCAGGCGGTCACCGTCAATATCAATAAGAAAAGAACCCATGCAGGTGTCGCAAAGCTGTGCCGTAAACATTGCCGGGTCGCCTACGGGTACGTAACTGCTGTTACTTCCGCTGTTGCCCTGTATTACATAAACGGTTCCTTTTCCGGCAAGCGGACCATCGGTATATTTAACGTAAGGACCGGTAAAGGTCGCATCTCCGCTCGAACCGTCCATCAGCATGTTCGGAGTAAAAGAAGCCCTGTCGCCATAATGCCCGTTGATGAGATAGCTGCGCTGGTAGCTGTGGTCGTGAGCGCACAGCACCATGTCGACCCCATATTGTTCAAGGATGGGATTAAAATGTTCGCGGGAAGCAACGGCCATGGGCGAAATTTCGGTAGTAACGGGATGCACACTGTAAGGAGGCTGGTGCCAGAAAGCGATTTTCCATTTTTTGGTAGAAGCCGCAAGGTCTGCCTTCAGCCATTCGGTCATAGGCGAACTAAAGGCGGTATCCAGATGCGATACACCTAACCAATCGTAATTAGCATTTGCCGAACCAAGCTCTGTATTGAGTGAAATGAAGTGGATGTCCCCGTAATCGAACGAATAGAAAATCTTCAGGTTCGAAGCCACCCCACCTAATTCGCCATGACAGGGCGGGTCGATGATGTCGAGATACGGACCGGCATGAAGGTTCGGGTCCTGGGTGCAGAAATTTGGCTGCCAGGGGCAGATAGTATTGTAATCGCGGTTGCCGGGGGTGGAAGCAAAAGGGAGGTTAGGAAGCATCTGATAATAGCCATTGATATGGTCGAATACTTTGGCCTGATACTCCGAATCGTTGCCATCGTCATAAGCATTGTCGCCAAGCCACAGCCAAAGGTCGGCCGGCCGGTTGGTGCTGGTGTAGTTATCATAGGAGCTGCGCACCAATCGCTGACCTGCGTTACCCTGCCCGAAACAACCGGTAGCCCACAGCCTTACCGGAGTAGCTGCTGAGGGGTCGGGAGCAGTAGTGAAGTGCAAGAGCGAATCGGGCCCGCGGAGCGACTGTGAAGCACTGCCGATGGTGTAATAATATTTGGTATGCGGCAGCAGACCGGAAAGTTGCACCCGGTGCTCGGTGGTAGTGCTGCTGCTGTCGGTAATAAAAGTATTGGCGCCTAAACTTAAGCCATACGTAACCCGACTGTTGGCAGCAGAGTCGGTGCGCCAGTGAATGATGATGCTGTGGGGGCCGGGGCTTTGCAGATAAGGGCCGCGGATGAGACTTTGAGATTGCACGCCCAGCATGGCAATAAAGAAAATGAAATACAATAAGATTCGCTTCATCGGCTGTAGAGTATTGGTTGGTTTGCTGAGGCAATTTAAAATAAGCCAGACACAATTTGCAAATTTAATGCGCATCGTATTGCAAGGCCGATCCTTTATTTTTTACTGCTTCACCAAAGGGTTTTGCGCAGAAGAAAAAAAGAAAACAAACAGAAAGAAAAAGAAGAGCGTGTGTTTCATTCCTCTCCAAAAGTAAAACTATAAACCACAATGCTAATGCACCATCACCCACGCCATAGTGCTATAAGGACCGGAGAGTTTGTCGTTACTGAGGTTAACCCAGCGGGCGTAAGCGTAAATGTTTTTCGCCAGCATAGCCTGATCAAGTTCTAAAAACACATGGGCTTTTTTGCTGGTCATTACGTGCGGACAATCTTTCCAGCTGACCGGCTTGTTTTCGAGGGCATAGCGGATTTCCACGGCATCCGCTTCGGGGTGCAGCGAAGCCGCCCCATCGTGATGCGGCTGACGGCAATAAAATTTTACGCGGCAGCCATCGCTGGCTACCAGATGCAGGTTAATAGAGTCGGTAATAGCCGAACGCGAGCCTCTTTTCTTGCCCTTTACTTTTATACCCATGCCTAACAGCTGGCTATGGCTGATGCTATTATTATCGCGCAGATGCCGGTTCACGAAATTGCGGATTTGTTTTTCGTAGACCTTCCGGAACGTATTGTGTGCGGTGCGCTGTGCTGTAGTGCAGCCTTGTTTGTTGCTGATAATTTTGTAGCGGTTGCCGTATTTAACCGAGGCATCGGAAAGTTCCGCTGCATCACCGGCAACAATGCCCCAATCGCTGACATTGGCCACTACTGCTTTAACCATTATCTGCTGAAAGTTGTTGAAGGCGCTATTAGAACGTGGGATATAATCTTTTGCCATAAGGATGTTGTTTATGGTTTGAACTATAAAGCTTTGAGCTAAAATAAATCAGTTTACAGAAAAAAGGAAGGCTTTTTTAAAGAAAATATAGGCGTTATAACTCAGGAATAGGTATTCCGAAAACCGGAATAAGTATTCCTGAAATACAAATAGCTATTTCTAAATCGTGAATAGGTATTCACAAATTCAGGATAAGTATTCTTAAAACAGGAATAGCTATTCATAAACCCTGAATATGTATTTTAAATTC
>CAIYOV010000555.1 GCA_903927935.1 uncultured Bacteroidota bacterium
GAAGAAGCTTTTTAATTACAGGGGCTAAGTTGGAATGCGACACTGGTTTTAAATAATCGCTTTCGAGTTTATATCACTCCTGATTGTCATTTTCGGAGTAGCCGGTAGAGTTGGAACTGGAATAGATTTACTTATTCGCTTTGCCATGCAGATTTTATTTTGTTGTGACTTGCATGTTCGCCAGCTTTCTGATTTTCGTTACCGTGTTAGGATGAACACCCGAAAGTGTAGCTGCCTCGTTTGCTTTGTATCCCTTCTTTAAATAGTCCAGAGCCTTTTTGTTTTTCTCTTTACTCAGAAACTTCAATGCGTCTTCTGAACTATTTGGTTTTCTTCCCAGATATACCCCTCTTACTTTTGCCAGCTTGATTCCTTCACGTTGACGTTCCTTGATTTGATTCCGCTCCATTTCTGAAACAACACCCAGTATTGAGATTATCATTTTCGTTATGGGATTCTCTTTTCCATCCTCTTCCAGTGTTCTAAGCCCTTGGCTTAGGAAATTTATGCAGATACCACGTTCAGAAAAGTGATGAATCGTATTTATGATGTCCCGAAGGTTGCGACCCAAACGGTCAATCTGCCAAACCGCTATGGTCGAAATCATATTCTTCTCCTGATAATCCAGTATCTCTTTGCCTCCTTGCCTTTCAGCAAACGGAATAGCTCCACTGCATCGGTCTTCAACTACCAGGTCAAAATTCCCTTCGGTTACTTTTTGACGGTCACTGTGCTGCTCAATCGTACTACAACGGACATACAAAATCTTTAACTTTTTCCCATTCTTGAGTTGATGTGCCATGAAGTCTATTTTTGTGATGAATTAAGTCCTATTGGGTCAAATCGGTTTTTTTTGATTGTTTTTTCTCTATGAAAAAAACGCACACTTTACTTTTGTGATTAGAAAAGTTGCGCTGGATTAATTCTGGGATATAGTTCAGGGTCATACGAGGAATTCTATTCTATTCATAATCATCAACATCAACCACTCCCCATTTTTTTTCTGAAATCATTTTTTTGTCTGCCAACTTTTGCAGCAGTATTGTTTTTACATAATGGAAAACTTCTCTGTCGCCACTCTTAATTAAAAGCCGACAGTCCTGCTTCATTATTCCATCATCCTCATAATTGCAAATCCCAACGAGTGCAAATTCTCCAGCTCCGTAATCATGGTCGGAAATGAAATAGTATTTGACATTTGAAAATTTGACTTTAATCGGGATGTATTTAAAGACCTGAAAGCGATATATATTAAAGAGGAACGTTTCTTGACTTATCGGGTAGAACTTCTGCGAAAAATTTAAAGAATGCCATTGAAACTTTCTATTCATTCTTAATTATTGTTTTTCTGATTTAATCTCCTCCAATTTATTTTTCGTCAGAAGCTCGACCAATGCATCACATACAAAACCAAATGTTTCTTCATCGCCCTGAGTGATACACAACCTTGTTTTCACTTGCAGAAATTTCCCATACAAAATCCATTTCAAAGCAAACAATGCCCTTTCGTCACTTGCTTCGTCAATCATTGCGAAGTATTCTGTCTCTTGATTGAATAAATTGGCTGGGGTCATTCTAAAGATTTTGTATTTA
>CAIYOV010000556.1 GCA_903927935.1 uncultured Bacteroidota bacterium
AGATATCTTCGGTGAAACCGAATTTGTTTTGGAAGGCTAAGATGGCATCCCGTTCGTTCATAAGCGACATGTAGAAACTGATCATGTTGCGCATGAGGAATTTTGCCTGGTGTTCCATAAGCTTTCCGAAAGAAATAATATCCGTTGGCGTAAGCTCCCATCCATACCTATAAAAATCGTCCTGTGAAAGGGTTATTTTGATGGTTTCGGTATGCCAGCAAAACGGGCTTTTTTCATAAACTGGATTATTTCTCCGAGATGGTTTGCTCAGGCATTTACGAAAGCGTTCGTTAATGAATTTGTTGGAAGAAAAGTTTGCCGGGTTCCCGTAATTCAGAACGATATATCGTTTCACATAGGGCTTTACCGGTAATTCCAGGAAAAACATGAGATAAGATTGTATTAAAGGATGTACGTGGCTTTTGTATTGGCAATGTTTATGTGTGCTTTGGCTCAGAGGCTAAAACCAGCCGAAAATCCACAATTCAGTATTTTTGCTGTACGGTTTTGAGATACTTGTATTGGGAACTTTTTTGCACAGTATTTTGAAATTGCGTTTTAATTCCGGTGATGGATTTCTAACAAAGAAGACCAGGTTTTCCCACCCCCAATCACTTTTTTTGCCAAAACCGTAAACGGTATTTTCTTTCGGTTTTTTCAAATCTTCGTCGTCCCATTGTGCCATATCTTCCGGCCATGAAGGGATATCTTTTACATTGAGAGCGTTCAAAACCTCATAGGCTTTTTCAACTGCGCTGAAACTGAGTGCCATATTTTCTGTTTGTTTAATTGTTTAAAAATTGTTTGAGAAATTGCTGCTGAATGAAAGGTTATAAAACTCAGTCGTTAAGTAATCTGAAAATTTCATACACTTCTTTGCCGGGATTATTTGTAATTAATTCATCGATTTTTTTCCATGGTATTTTCAATCCATTGAAGCAGCTACTTTCTTCCCAATTTCTTTTGTATTTCAAATTTTCGAGTAAAGTAACTTTTGCTTTTATTTTGGTATTATATGAATCGACTTCTTTAAAAATCATTCTTAATAAGCAGCGAGCATCGGACAGTGCTTCGTGTTTTAGTTCATTTTGTAATGTGTCGTACCTTTCAGGATTAACCCAAGATCTTTTGTTCTGAATTTGTGATGAAGCCCAATATTTCACTACGTGAAATATGAATTCTTGTTTTTGTTCTGTGTTCATAGGATGGGATTAGTAAGGTTTTGTAACAAGAATACGGTCGACCCGTATGCAGGGAAAATCAATGGTGAAGCTTTTGCAAGTAGTTTCTCGTTTCGTGTTCATAAGGCTATTTTCAAGGTAGCAGCTAAATCAATGATTTCATAATTCAGGGCTTTGGCCAGGGAGTGTTCCATGACTGCCCCTTTGCTTTGCTTCCAGTTATCGAGAAGGCAAATTTTGTCGCAGTTGGTGAGCAAGGCTGTGATGCATATTTTCATTGCTGCTTCCCAGGATGCGGTTGGATCAACCAGTTTCATAGGGTTTACCACTTTATAACCGGCTGCTTTCAGATCCGTTTCTGCCTGATTGAAATGGTACAGGGCTTCAAAGC